>NZ_JANGBE010000030.1:0-48764 GCF_024462255.1 Flavonifractor sp. DFI.6.63
ACAGGCGGGACACGACCTTCGTCGATCGGGCCTCCTGGATGCCAAACGATATGCAGTATACGCTCGGAAGGGTCATGAACAAGCTGCCGGGCGAGTTTCAGCAGATTCCGTATGTCGATGCCTGGGGACGGCAGGAGAGCACAGGGAACCCGGCAGAGCAGTCATTCAACAACTTCCTCAATCCGGCCTACACGTCGAGGGAAAACGCCACAGAAGCGGACAAGGAGATCCAGCGGCTGCTGCGCGCCGGGCAGAGCGGCGTCGTACCCAAGCGTACCCCACAGAGCGTCGAGGTTACCTACAAGGAGAATCCCAAGGATGCGGAGAATCAGAAGCGTTATCTGAACGCCGAGGAATACGTTTCCTACGCCACCGTGAAGGGGCAGACCTCATACGAGCTGGCCATGGACATGATAAACAGCGACGAATACCGGAGCATGACCGATGAGCAGAAGGCCGAGGCGCTCAAATTGGCCTACGCCTACGCCGGGCATGTGGCGGCGGAGGAGGTCACGGACGGGAAGCACGAGAGCGAGGCGTATGTGGCGCTGGCACAGGCCGCAAAGAAGGAGCTTGGCCTGTCCGAGGCGGAGTACCTGCTGCTCTACGAGGAATACGGCGGCGCTCTGGTCAACGGGGACAAGGTGCGCGAGGCCTACCAGCAGGGGATGGAGCCGGAGACCTGGCTGGAGTACGCTTCCGGGAAGAGCGCCTACAATTCCGACGGGGAGGGCGGCCTGACCATAGCCGAAACCGCCAAGTCCATCCGGGAAAGCGGGCTGACAAAAGACCAGCAGGAACTCCTCTGGCTGGTCAGCTACCCGGAGTGGTCGGAAAAGGCAGACAAGGCCGGCGTGCCAATCTCGGATTACATCGCGTACAAGGCTGCGACCGCCGGGCTGAAGAAGTCGGCGGAGAAAAAGGCCGCCCTGATCGACGCCGGGCTTCCGCTCTCCCTGTACGACAAAATCGGCTTAAAAAAGCCCCCGCCTCCCGTAGCATCGGCTCTTGGGTGGCGGGGGTTTTGTCTATTGCAGGATGTTTGGCAATATGTCTCTTTCAAGTGAGACATCGAACGATTCCGGTAATTTTGGCAATGAGTGAGAACGGTACTTTTTTAAAAAACTAAGAATCGTAAAACCTGTGATAGCCTCTGTGCGCATATCTCTCATTAAAATTATTCCGCTTGAGCTGTCATCGCCATAGGAGTTTGTTTTGTCTCCAATTGCGACATACAATGTGTCAAAGCGCTGGTCGTAGTCAATTTTCATTGTTTGCAATGTATATCGCCTCCCCCTTCGTGCCAGCTATCGGATTCTTGGATGGATATGCCGTCACGACCTCACCGCCTCCGCCAACAACGGAAAGGACAACTTTTGTGTGAGGGGCGTAGCCATAATATGTAGCGCATTTGGTTTCCTTGCTATATATTTCCCGATAATCTAACGGCGGGTCGCTATCGTGGCTCTCATAGATATTATCAGGACTCCGAATAGTATCTATAATTGCCTCAACGTTATCTTTCATTATAGGATGCCCGGTTAATTCGTTAATTATGTGTCGCTCCCACTGATTTTCAGAACAATATACCGAAACTCCACGTGGGTCCTTTACTTTTAAAATATCGCTCATGCCTGTTATTCTGCATTCGTCGAAGAGAATATATTTTTTAAAATCTCAAAAAGTTGTTTGGCCGTCCCCTCCGAAATCACAATGCCGCATACGTCTTTACGTTCTGTGTCTGTTTGGATTTTTCCAGATGGAATAGCGTTGGTCTGCGCTTGGTCCCGCAATACAGGATATTCTTGAGCAAAGTTAATAACTATTTCGCCGAGTTGAGGATTATGTGTAACAGTAAAAGCATTTGAATATTGAGGCTGCACCATAATATATGCCCCCTTCTTTCTTTATGTACTTGAATTATACATGCCAAATGTTAACTTTTCAAGTACTACAAAAAGCATCCGCCAAAGCTGTGGCACTACATATGGGCGTCTACCTATAGCGTGCTTCAGTTTTTTGGTGCATAGAAGCGTCCAACTATACCTCACCCACCCCCGGATGCCCTGTGCTGGTGTCCGGGGGATGTTTTTGGGTGCGGCGTCCGTGTGCAAATCCGTGTGCAATCTCATCTGTAATTTCGTATGTAATTCTTAAGTTTTCTTCATGTTATCATGTATCTGGATTTATTATTTCGTATTCATTCAAGAGCTTGCAAACCATTGATAAATCAAAGAAAAATCCCGAAGCCCTGATTTCTAAAAGCTTCGGGATTTGGTGCCGGTGGTGGGACTTGAACCCACACGGTATTGCTACCAACGGATTTTGAGTCCGTCACGTCTACCATTCCATCACACCGGCATGGTACGAGGTTCGGAAATTATTATACACGAGACAGCGGCGCTTGACAAGAGTTTTCTCACATGGAACAAGCAGAAGAGCACTGTGCGTTCAATGGGCGGCGTCAGATACGGTTTTCCGGCGGGGAGCGCGCGGCGCGTGCGCCGCGGCCGTGCCGGCATGGCTATCCGTATCAACTGAGGGTACCATTTCAGAAAAAAATATGATATGATATCCAAAGACCGCAACAGACCCCCTTTGGAGGAAAACGGATATGAAGAAACACGGACTCAGGCTGTGTCTGGCAACGGGACTGCTCCTGCTGCTGACCGGGTGCTTTTCCCAGTCGGTGGACGAGCTCTACGCGCCGCCCCGCGCGCCTGACGATTATTTGAAGCTGGATGATAAGATCAACGAGGTGCTCAACCAGGGCGGTGAATATGCCGCGCCTCTGAGCGGAGAGCTGACGCAAAAGGTACAGCTCCAGGACCTGGACGGGGATGGAAATATGGAGGCCATCGCGTTTTTCCGGGTAAGTACGGACGAGCGGCCCCTGAAGATCTACATCTACCGTCAGACCGAAGAGGATTACGAGGTGGCCGCCATCATCGAAGGGACGGGCACCGCCATCAACTCGGTCAGCTATGTGGACCTGGACGACAGCCCTTCCAAGGAGATCGTGGTCAGCTGGCAGATGTACGAGAAGACCCATGCGCTGGGGATTTATTCCATCGACCGCTACGAGGTGGTGGAGTTGGTGCGCACCGACTATACGGACTTCTGCCTGTTCGACCTGGACGGGGACAGCCAAAGGGAGCTGATCGTCCTCCAGACCGGGGTCAATGACGAGGACAACCGGGCGGAGCTGTATAATTTTCAGGAGGGGGTCCTGGAGCTGGAGTCCTCCGCACCCCTGTCCCGCAATGTGACCGGTCTGGCGGACGGCGGGATCAAGACGGGCTATCTGCGGGACAGGGTCCCGGCGCTGTTCATTCCATCTTATTATAAGGGTGAGAACGGCCTGATCACAGATATTTTTGCCTGGCGCAGCGGACGGATCGAGAACATTACCTTGAACCGGGAAGGGGAGAGCGAGAACACCATCCGCCTGTATACCCAAGTCTCAGGAACCGATATCAACGGGGACGGGGTGATGGAGTTGACCGCCCCCTATGCGCTGCCCGACCCCAACAGCACCAGCGCGGCGGTGAACTTCTGGGCCATCCGCTGGCGGCAATTCGACGTGAACGGAACCGCCTGGCCGGTGTTTACCACTTATCACAACGTGCGGGACGGCTGGTATTTCATCCTGCCGGACGAGTGGGAGAACAAGATCGCCATTTCCCGCAGCGATCTGGCCAGCAGCGGGGAGCGGGCGGTGGTCTTCTCCTACTGGGAAGGCGATGCGGCGGTGGATCCCGCGCCGTTTTTGGTCATCTATCAGCTCACCGGCGACAACCGCTATATGCGTGCCAATATGACGGGCCGCTTCCGCCTGCATACCGGGGCGGAGGACGACAGCGAGACGCTGTATGCCGCGCGGTTTGTAGACTGCGATTGGGACTGCGGCCTGGACGAGACGGGCGTACAGGAAAACTTCGCCCTGATCGTCAGCGATTGGTCGGTCACAACATAGAGGAGGGAACGACATGAAAAAGGTGCTGGTGCTGGAGGACGAGGCGAACATCCGCAGCTTTGTGGTCATCAATCTGAAACGGGCCGGATACGAGGCCATTGAAGCCGAGAGCGGCGAGGAGGCCCTGGCCCAGCTCAAGCGCAACCCGGATATCAAGGTGGCGCTTTTGGACATTATGCTGCCCGACATGGACGGGTTTGAGGTCTGCCGCCGCATCCGGGCGGGGGACAACAAGATCGGCATCATCATGCTCACCGCACGCACGCAGGAAATGGATAAGGTCACCGGCCTGATGACCGGGGCGGACGACTACGTGACCAAGCCCTTCTCCCCGGCGGAGCTTACCGCCCGTATCGACGCCCTTTACCGCCGTACCGGCGGGGAGGAGGCGGCGGACACCGGGGAGATCAGCCAGCCGCCCTTCCTGCTCAATACCCGTAACCGCACGTTGGAGAAAAGCGGTCAGCGGGTCAAGCTTACCCAGGTGGAATACTCGATCATCAAACTCTTTATGGACAACCCCGGGAAGGCCCTTTCCCGGGAGGAGATCCTGGACTCGGTTTGGGGGCGGGATTACTTCGGGGAATTGAAGATCGTGGATGTGAACATCCGCCGTCTGCGCATCAAAATCGAAGACGACCCCACGAACCCGGTCTATATTACGACCGTGTGGGGATACGGCTATAAGTGGGGCTTTTGAGCCGGCGGCCCGGGGGCGGCTTGGGTGGGCCCCGCGCAGCGGGGCGGCGTCTGCGCCGCACAAGGGCTTGCCGCAGGCAAACCCTTGGCCCAGAGCGGATTTATTTCGCTCCAGCAGGTCGAAAGCACAAGCGGTCCCCGTACAATAGGGGATGAGACGCCCCCATGAATCCGGTCTATCTTACGCCCCTGTGGGGCACGGCTATCAGCGGGGCGTTTAAAGCGGCGGTTTCGATCCGTCCGCCGGGGGCCCAATGGCCGGGCCCCTTCGGCCCGGTGAAAGGCAGGCCCAAAGAGATCCATCCAGGTGGTGAAGTCAGGCTCTATGAAAAAAATCAAAGGGATCCGCAAGCGGTGGATGGTCAATTCCATCAGTGTGGTGCTGTTCATCGTGCTGCTGGCGGTGACGGCGTTTTCCGCCGCCATGGGGAGCTATTACTACACGACCATGAGCAACGCCCTGCGCAGCAAGGCGGAGGGGGCCATCTATTCCTTTCGTGCCTATCAGGCGGAGAGCACCTATTACCAGTACGCCCGCTCCGTGGTCAGCGATGCGGCGGGGGAGCAGCTGGAGGTGGAGTTTATCGATTCCAGGGGCCAGATCCGGTTTTCCAGCTCCGACCTGACCGCGTTCCGTTCGCCCGGCACGCCGGATATCGCGGAGGCCCTCAGCCAGGGACGCACCAAGGTGTGGACGGGTTCGGACCCCAGCACCGGAGAGCACGTCATGGCGGCCTCCAGCCCGCTGATCATCAACGGCCGGGTGGCGGGGGCCATGCGGTATGTCACCTCCCTGCGCAGCGTGGACCGGCAGATCATCCTCATTGTGGGCATCGCGCTGGGCATCGGCCTTGCTATCCTGGGCATGGTGTACTTCTCCAACCTGTACTTCGTCCGCTCCATCGTGGATCCGGTAGCGGGCATCACAGACACCGCCAAACGGATTGCCGCCGGGTCTTACGGGATCCAGATCGAGAAGAAGTTCGACGACGAGATCGGTGATCTGACCGACGCCCTCAACGATATGTCCCTGAAGATCAAGCAGTCGGAGAAGCTGAAGAATGAATTCATCTCCTCGGTTTCCCATGAGCTGCGCACGCCCCTCACCGCCATCAACGGCTGGGCGGAGACCATCATGAACGGGGAAGTACGGGACGCGGAGGATGTGAGGAAGGGAATGGGCATCATTGTGTCCGAGGCCCGGAGGCTGACCAACATGGTGGAGGAGCTGCTGGAGTTCTCCCGCATCCAGGACGGGCGTTTTACCCTTTCCATCGAGCCCATGGACATCAAGGCGGAGCTGGAGGACGCGGTGTATACCTACCGGGAGTTTTTCCGCCGGGAGGGCATTGAACTGAATCACTTTGACTGCGAGGAGGAGTTCCCACCCCTGTCCGGGGATCCGGAACGCATGCGTCAGGTCTTCTGCAATCTGCTGGACAACGCGGCCAAGCACGGCGGCAGCGGAAAACGCATCGACACGGCCATCCAGGGGGACGGGGATCAAGTGGTCATCACCATCCGGGACTATGGCCCCGGTATCCCGGAGGAAGAACTGCCCCACGTGAAGTACAAATTTTATAAAGGCTCCTCCAAAGCGCGCGGCAGCGGGATCGGCCTTGCGGTGTGCGACGAGATCATCTCCCGCCACAACGGTACGCTGGAGATCGGCAACGCAGAGGGGGGCGGCTGTATCGTCACGCTCCGCCTGCCCCTCGGCGGAATTACCGTGAGATAGAACAAGAGTTCGATAAAAATACCCGCACCCCTTGCAATTGGGGTGCGGGTTTGATAAAATACAAAACGACAGGAAACGATGAAAGCGAGAAGGAGAATTTCTGCTACATGACGAATGAAAAAGACCGATCCTGCGCTACGCCGTACAAGACCATGATCGGCGGGCAGGCCCTGATCGAAGGGATCATGATGCTGGGGCCGGAGAAGAAAGCCGTGGTGGTCCGCAAGCCGGACGGCGAGCTGGTGGAGCAGGTGGAGGAGCGGGTGCTTATCAAGGACAAGCACCCCATTCTGGGCGTCCCCTTCCTCCGGGGCGTGTTCAATTTCTGTTCCTCGCTGGCCAACGGCGTCAAGGCGCTGATGTATTCCGCCAGCTTCTTTCCCGAGGACGAGGAGCCGGAGGAGCCCTCTAAATTCGAGCTTTGGCTGGACAAGCGCCTGGGCAGCGAGAAAGCCGCCGGCGCGGTCGTCACCTTCGCAGTGGCGCTGGGTATCCTGTTTTCAGTGGTCTTGTTTTTCCTGCTGCCCACCGCCCTGGCCGGCGGCGTGGCCTACTTTTTCCCGCTGCCCATGTGGGGGCGCAACCTGCTGGAGGGCGTGGTGCGTATCGTCATCTTTATGGGGTATCTGGTCCTCTGCTCCCGTATGAAGGATATCCACCGGGTGTTCGAGTACCACGGCGCCGAGCACAAGACCATCTTCTGTTATGAGCGGGGCGAGGCGCTGACGGTGGAGAACGTCCGCAAGCAGCCCCGGCACCACCCCCGCTGCGGCACCAGCTTCCTGTTTGTGGTCATCGTGGTGAGCATTCTCCTCTCCAGCGTTCTGTTCGCCTTTGTCCACGTGACCAATACCTTCGCCCGCATGGGGCTGCATATCCTGCTGCTGCCGGTCATCGTGAGCATTACTTACGAGCTCAACCGTCTGGTAGGCAAATATGACAACGCCTTTACCCGCATCGTGACCGCGCCGGGGCTGTGGCTCCAGAACTGGACCACGTTTGAACCCGACGATTCCATGATTGAAGTGGGGATACGGGCCTTTACGCTGGTTTTGCCGGAGGAAAAGGGCAAAGACGAGTGGTGATGTTCCACGCCCGGGGGAAGCGCCGTGCCCTGGGCGCGCAAGCCCCGCGGAGCCGCCGCTTCGCGTTCGTATCCCCGCCTGCGGGGGCCGTTCGGGGCGGGCGGCGCGGTGCTGTGTGAGAATTGGAAATCGAGGAAGTGGTTTTATGGCGACCACCTACAACAACCTCTATCTGGACGCGCGGAAACGGCTGAAAGAAGCCGGGATCGAGTCGGCCCAGCTGGAGGCGCGGGAGATCGTCTGCTATGCCGCCGGCAAGACCCGGGAGCAGTTTTTCCGGGACCTGGCGCTGTATGCCTCCGATCCGGTGGAGGAGCGGGTGCGCGCGCTACTGGAGCGCCGTCTGGCGGGAGAGCCGGTGGCTTATATCATCGGAGAATGGGAGTTCTATGGACTGAGCCTGGATATGGACCGGAACGTACTGATCCCCCGCATGGATACCGAGCTGCTGGCCGAGCGGGCCATCCTGCGCGCCCGGGCCGCGGGGGAGGGCGCGCGGGTGCTGGATTTGTGCGCAGGCAGCGGCTGCGTGGGCCTGGCGGTGGCCGCCAACGTGCCCGCCTGCCGGGTGGTGCTGGCCGATTTGAGCGAGGAGGCGCTGAAGATCTGCAAGCAGAACGTGCGCCGCAACGACCTGAACGCCAGGGTCACCTGCATGCTGGCCGACGCGAAGGAAAAGCCGGACCCTGTGCTGTGGGATTTCGATGTGATCGTCTGCAACCCGCCGTACATTCCCTCGGGAGACATTCCCGGCCTGGACGTGTCGGTGCGGGACTACGAGCCCCATTCCGCTCTGGACGGCGGTGCGGACGGGCTGGATTTTTACCGCTCCATCGCCTCCAGATGGGGCACCGCCCTCCGGTTGGGCGGCGGGCTGCTGTTCGAAGTGGGGATCGGGCAGGCCCCGGACGTGGAGTATATTCTGGCACAAAACGGGTTTGAAGCGATCCAGACGCACCGGGACACCCAGGGGATCTGGCGCGTCGTGGAAGGGACCCTGAATACATAGCGCGGGGCGTTTCCCCGCGATTGGAGAGGAGTACATCAGAATGGCTGAGAAAAAGAAGGCCGGCGTGGAGGCGGCAGCCCCGGCGTCCGATAAGAAACGGGCGCTGGAGACCTGCATCGCCCAGCTGGAGAAGACCTATGGCAAGGGCACCGTCATGCGTATGGGGGAGAACACCGGCATCGTGGTGGAGGCCATCCCCACCGGCTCCCTGTCTCTGGACCTGGCCCTGGGGATCGGCGGCGTACCCCGGGGGCGCATCATCGAGATCTACGGCCCCGAATCCTCCGGCAAGACCACCCTGGCCCTCCATGTGGTGGCCGAGGCCCAGAAGCGGGGCGGCGAGGTAGCCTACATCGACGCCGAGCACGCGATGGACCCCAGCTATGCCAGGGCGCTGGGCGTGGATATCGACTCCATGCTCATCTCCCAGCCGGACACCGGCGAGCAGGGGCTGGAGATCTGCGAGGCGCTGGTCCGCTCCGGAGCCATCGATGTGGTGGTGGTGGACTCCGTGGCCGCCCTGACCCCCAGGGCGGAGATCGAGGGGGACATGGGCGACTCCCATGTGGGTCTGCTGGCCCGGCTGATGAGCCAGGCGCTGCGCAAGCTGGCCGGTTCGATCGCGAAGACCAACTGCGTGGTCATCTTCATCAACCAGCTCCGGGAAAAGGTAGGCGTCATGTACGGCAACCCCGAGGTCACTACCGGCGGTCGGGCGCTGAAGTTCTACGCCTCCGTGCGGGTCGAGGTGCGGCGGATCGAAGCGCTGAAAAACGGCGGCGAGGTCATCGGCAACCGCACCCGGGCAAAGGTGGTCAAAAACAAGGTGGCGCCCCCGTTCAAGGAGGCCGAGTTCGACATCATGTACGGCGAGGGCATCTCCAAGGTGGGCGAGATCCTGGATCTGGCCGTCAAGTTGGATCTGATCCAGAAGTCCGGCTCCTGGTTCGCTATGGGCGAGGTGCGCATCGGGCAGGGACGGGACGCCGCCAAGCAGTACCTCAAGGATAATCCCCAGGTCTGCGAGCAGGTGGAGGCGGACATCCGTAAAAACGCCTATAAGCTGCTCAGCGGTCAGGCCAAGGCCGCCGCCAAGGCCGCCGGCCGCGCGGTGGATGTGTCCGCCGACGACTTTGAGGACGGCGAGGATGAAGATCGTTAAGCTCCGGCCCTCTCAGCGCGTCCGGGACCGCTGGCTGGCCTTCCTGGAGGACGGCGCGATCCTGCGCCTGGGTTCGGGGGAGGTGGCCGCCTTCGGCCTGTATGCCGGTATGGAGCTGTCCCCGGAGCTGCTGGAGCGCCTGAACGCTGCGGCGCGGCAGGGCCGGGTGCGGGACAAGGCCCTGGATCTGATCGCCGCCCGTCCCCTGTCCCGGAAGGAGCTGACCGATAAGCTCACCGCCCGACCGAGGGATCGGGAAAAGGCGGCGGCCACGGCAGAGGAGGCCGCCGCCGCCGCCGACTGGCTGGAGGAGATGGGCTATCTGGACGACGCCGATTACGCCCGCAGGGTGGTGGAGCATTACTCCGCCAGGGGCTGCGGTCCCGCCAAGCTCCGGGACGAGCTCTACCGCCGGGGGGTGCCCCGGGACTGCTGGGACGATGCCCTGGCGGCGCAGGAGCCCCCCGAAGGCGCCATCGACGCCCTGCTGCAAAAAAGGCTCCGGGGCGCGGACCCATCCGACCCCAGGGCGCTGAAACGGGCCGCCGACGCGCTGGCCCGGCGGGGCTACCGCTGGGAGGAGATCCAGGAGGGGCTGGAGCGCTATCGGGCGCTTTCGGAATAGGACCGCGGAACGAAGCTCCGGAGCGGCCCGGGGGACGATCCGGCGGCGCTGGGATCGGACAAGACCGCCGGTACGAACCGACCGCCCAGCCATACCCCGTTGCGGGACGCGGCGAGCGCTTCCGGGGCGCAAAGCCGTGCGCGCAGGGAAAGCAGCTCGTCCTGAAAGGATGCGCCGGGCGCCGCTTGGATCTGATCCTAGCGGCCGTTCAGCGTCCGGACGGTTTTGGCGCAGCCCGGGGAAGCGTTGGGACGGTCGCGCCCCTCAAATCTGCCGTAACAAAGCGCTTCAATGCGCTTAGACCTAGGGCATCACCGGACAATTCCCCAAGCACGTCTTGGCGGCCGATTTGCCCCCCAAAATGCGTTGCGAAACCTTGCAATACACAAAGTATTCCTGCGGTTTTGCGCCTTTTTGCGGCACAAATTTTCGCGCCAATCCGCACGCGTTGAATGATGCGGTAATGCCCTGGCAACTACCTCGAATGATATTTGATTTTGCCTATGAGTAGATTGCAATCTGCTTTTCGGTAAAAGACGGGCAGCAAGCATGGACGATCGAACAGCATGTTCGGAGCGTGTCTACCGACTGCGGAAGGCCCGCGGCCTGAGTCGGAGAGAGCTGGGCGATGCGGTGGGACTTTCCCACAAGGCAATCCGTACGATTGAAAGCGGAAATCGTTCAACGACCATTGAAAAGCTGGTGGAGCTGGCCCGCTTTTTTCAAGGCCCCACCGACTGCCTGCTGGGCTTGAAGGATACCAAAGATTAAAGGAGAATTCCTGTTTTGAAGGTTGCATTCGTATCGCTTGGCTGCGCCAAGAACCTGGTGAATACCGAACAGATGATGGCCCTGGTGCGCCAGGCGGGCCACACCGTGGCCGGAGAGGCGGCGGGGGCCGATGTGGCGGTGCTCAATACCTGCGGCTTTATCGACTCGGCCAAGAGCGAGGCCATCCAGAATATTTTGGAGCTGGCCGCCCTCAAGGACGAGGGGAAGCTGAAGAAGCTGCTGGTCACCGGCTGCCTGTCCCAGCGCTACCAGAAGGAGCTGGTGGAGGAACTGCCCGAGGTGGACGGCGTGCTGGGCACCGGCAGCTATACCGAGATCGTCTCCGCGCTGGAGGAGGTCATGGCCGGGGGCCGGCCTTTCCGCTTCGGGGACATCGACCATACGCAGGAGGACGGGGCGCGGCTGGTGTCTACACCGCCCTACACCGCGTATCTGAAGATCGCCGAGGGCTGCGACAACCGCTGCGCCTACTGCGTTATCCCCTCCCTCCGGGGCCGCTACCGCAGCCGCACCATGGAGTCCCTGCTCGCCGAGGCCCGGACGCTGGCTGAAAGCGGCGTGAAGGAGCTTATCGTCATTGCCCAGGATATCACCCGCTACGGTACCGACATCTACGGCAAGCGGATGCTGGGGCAGCTGCTGCAGGAACTGTGCAGGCTCGACTTTCACTGGGTACGGCTGCACTACCTTTACCCGGACGAGGTGGATGAGAGCCTCATCGACGTGATCGCCTCGGAACGGAAAATCGTAAAGTATATCGACATCCCCCTTCAGCACGTCAACGACGGGATCCTCAAGGCCATGAACCGCCGCTCCACCAAGGCGGAGATCCTGGCGCTGCTGGCGCGGCTGCGCGCGCGCCTGCCCGGACTGGTGCTGCGTACCTCCCTGATCTGCGGCCTGCCCGGCGAGGGAGAGGCGGAATTTGAGGAGCTGTGCGCCTTCCTGCGCACCGCCGGCATCGAGCGGGCGGGCATTTTCCAGTTCTCGCCCGAGGAGGGCACGCCCGCCGCCGCCATGGAGGGCCAGGTAGACCCGGCCATGGCCGAGCGCCGGGTGGAGCTGCTGGTGGATCTGCAATCCCGGGTGATGGATGCGTGGAACGAACGCCGCCTGGGCGAGACGCTGGAGGTGCTGTGCGAGGGCTTCGATCCGGAGATGGGCTGCTACGCCGGGCGCTGCTACGCCGATTCGCCCGACGTGGACGGCAAGGTCTTCTTTACCGCCGGCGGTCTGGTGGATGCGGGCAGCTTTGTCCCTGTCCGCATCACCGGCGCCTCCGACGGGGACCTGACCGGAGAGATCGAGGAGTGATGGAATGAATACCGCCAATAAGCTGACGATGCTGCGGGTGCTGATGATCCCACTGTTTTTGGTGGCGGTCTATCTCCGCTTCCCCTTCCATATGCTGTTCGCCCTGATCGTTTTCCTCCTGGCCTGCATCACCGATTTTGTGGACGGCTATATCGCCCGGCATTACGATCAGGTCACCGACTTCGGTAAGTTTATGGACCCGCTGGCCGACAAGGTGCTGGTCATGGCCGCGCTGCTGTGCTTTGTTGAGATGGGCCGTCTGAGCGCCTGGGCGCTTTTGATCGTCATCGTCCGGGAATTTGCCGTCACCGCCCTGCGCCTGATCGCCGCGGAGCGGGGCCGGGTCATTGCCGCGGCCTGGTCGGGCAAGGTGAAGACCGCTTCCACCATGGTGTGTATCTGCCTGATGCTGGCCTTCTCGCGGCCTGCGCTGGACCGGGTGTGCACGGTGGTCATCCTGGCCTCCACCGTGTACTCCGGCATCGAGTATTTCGTGAAGAACAAGGATGTTATCGACTGGAGCAGTCTGTAATGTTGGATTTCAGCCAGGATCTCTCGGCCCAAACGCCTCTGGTTCACCCCACCTCCCACATCCAGAACTGTACCCTGGGCCGGTATGTGGAGATCGGGGACCACTGTGTGCTGGAGGAGACCGCGGTGGGGGATTACACCTACTGTTTCGGCTCGAACGACGTGATCTACACCACGCTGGGCAAGTTTAACTCCATCGCCACCGGCGTGCGTATCAGCCCCGTGCAGCACCCGGCCAAGACCCGGGCGGCCGCGCATCATTTTACCTATCGCTGTTCCCACTACGGGTTTGGACCGGACGACGAGGGCCTGATCCAGTGGCGGCGGGAGACGTCCCATGTGACCACCGGCAACGATGTCTGGATCGGTCATAACGCCGTGGTGATGGGCGGCGTGACGCTGGGGGACGGCGCGGTGGTGGGCGCGGGCGCAGTGGTCACCCACGATGTGGCCCCTTATGAGATCGTGGGCGGCGTACCTGCAAGGCACATTGGCTGGCGGTATGCGCCGGAGGTGATCGCGGCCATGGAGCGTATCCGCTGGTGGGACTGGAGCCATGAGACGCTGAAGGAGCGCCTGCGGGACTTCGATGATGTGGAGCGCTTCTGCGCGCGCTATGATATTGGGCAAAAGTGAGAAAAAATCCAGCAGAAAATGCAGAAAAACAGGGCAACGCCGCCTCCCAAGCCGGACGGCGGCGTTTTTGCGCCTATTTTGTCACTCCTTGTCATTCAGCTGTAGTTGTGAAATGGACAGGGAAGGGGTAAAATAGGGCAAATGAATTGTGAGGAAGAAAGGGGGCGTAAGCCCATGAAACGGTTGATTCCTCTGGTGGCGGTGCTGTTCCTGCTGGCGGGATGCACGCAGGGCTGCGGCCCCGGAGTAGAGAACGTACCTACGCCGGAAACCGAAGCCACGCCCACGCCGCTTGCCAGCGTCCGGCCCACCGTTGCGCTCACACCCGCGCCGTCCGCTGCGCCGGAGCCTACGCCGGAGCCCACGCCGCCGCCGGAGCCGTCGGAGCCGGTGCTGGTGGACCCGGTCCCCATGCCGGAGGAGACGCAGGTGCTGCCCACGCCCACACCGGAGCAGGGGGGTACGGCCGTGCCGGATGATGAAACGGTGCTGGCTGCGTACCGTCAGGCGGTGGAGGTGTTCGGCTGGTTCCAGATGGCCACGCTGCCCGCCGATCCTGCAGATCAGGTGGCGGTGGGCGAGATCCTGTACAGCCGGGTGGATTATCCCGGCCTGGCGACCCTGGCCGACCTGCGGGGCTATCTGAAAAACCGGTTCTCGGACGAACTGGTGGAATCCCTGCTGCCCGCCGGGGGCACCCAATATGTGGATCTGAACGGCGCGCTCTACGTCCAGGAGGGCGCGCGGGGCGCCGACATCACCAAGGGCGGAGAGACCGCCCAGGTCCTTCGGGACGGCAATCCCGACCGCTGCACTGTGCAGGTGACGGTGGAGGTGCTGGATCCGGAACAGGGCTTTGCCGTGGTGGGCAGCGAGACCTATGACTTCCCCTATGAAAAGGTGGGGGATAAGTGGATTTTTACCAGCTTTTCTCTCGTCCGGTAAAAAAATCGACAAATTCAGCGGGGTTCAGGCGCTATAATCGCAGTATACCAAATTTTGGTATACTGCGATTTTTTGTATCAGGAGGGACAAGCCATGGCAGTGAAATGCACCGGGGAGGACCGGGTGCTTACCGCGCAGGTGTCCGGCGAGGTGGATCACCACGGCGCCCGGGAGATCATGGGAGAGCTGGAACGGAATATCGAAACGTCTCTGCCCCGGGTGCTGGAGCTGGACTTGGGGGGCGTGACCTTTATGGACAGCTCGGGCATTGCCGTACTGCTGCGGGCTTACCGCCGTCTGGGCGCGCTGGGGGGCGAGGTACGCGTGCACAACGTCCCCCCCCAGGCGGCCCGTGTCCTGCGGGCGGCGGGGTTGGACAAGCTCATCCGCTTTTAGGGCCGGGCTGCCCGGGCGCTTGGGAATACCGATTTTTGCAATTACGGTCGGGGCCGCCGGGAGCGGCCCCCATGGGAGGTTTTTGTACATATGAAAGCGATCAATGAGGCAGCGGTCACCTTTCTCAGCCGCTCGTCCAACGAGGGCTTTGCCCGGACCACGGCGGCCTGCTTTGCCGCCCAGCTGGACCCCACTCTGGACGAGGTCAACGACATCAAGACAGCGGTGAGCGAGGCGGTGACCAACTGTATCGTCCACGCCTACCCGGATACCCTGGGCAGGATCAGTATGAAGCTGCGCCTGTTCGAGGACAACAGTTTGGAGATCGTGGTAAAGGATTGGGGCGTGGGGATCGCGGATGTGGAGCAGGCCCGCACGCCGCTTTTTACCACCGGAAGCGAGGAGCGCTCCGGCATGGGATTCACCATCATGGAGAGCTTTATGGATACCCTGAAAGTCCGTTCTGTGCCCGAACGGGGGACCACCGTGACCATGCGCCGCCGTATCTCCCGCCGTCTGGGGGGCCGAGTGTGAGCGTGGCGGATACCCCCGATCTGCTCCGGGAGGCGAGAAACGGGGACAACGAGGCCTGCGCCAGGCTGATCGAGGAGAATGCCGGGCTCATCTGGAGCATCGTGCGCCGCTATTATGGCCGCGGCGCCGATCCGGAGGACCTGTACCAACTGGGCTGCCTGGGCTTTTTAAAAGCGGTGCGGGGCTTTGACCCGGCCTTCGGATGCCAGTTCTCCACGTATGCCGTGCCCAAGATCGCCGGGGAGATCCGCCGCTTCCTGCGGGATGACGGGGCGGTGAAGGTCAGCCGGGGCCTGAAGGAACGGGCAGGCAGCATCCGCACCGCCCGGGACCGGCTCTCCGCCCGGCTGGGCCGGGAGCCGACCCTGAGCGAGCTGTCCGAAGAGACCGGACTGGAGCCGGAGGAGATCGCTGCCGCAGAGGAGGCCAATCTGCCGGTGGCCTCGCTCCAGATGGAGACGGGAGACGGCTTTACGCTGGAGAGCGTGCTGGGGACCGACGGTATGGAAGAAGGAATCGTGGAGAAGGTGGCCCTGCGGGGGGCCGTCAACGCCCTGCCGGAGCGGGAGCGGCAGGTGATCCTGCTGCGGTACTTCCGAAACCTGACCCAGGAGAAGGCGGCCCGGGTGCTGGGGGTCTCCCAGGTGCAGGTCTCCCGCATCGAGCGCCGCGCCATGGAGAGCCTGCGGCGGAAGCTGGAAGAATAGCGGACGAAGACGGCAGAAAAGGGTTGCGTGTGTCCGAAGAGCAGGGGGCAAAAGCCCCCTGCTCTTGGTTGTTGTGGGGAGCGGAGCCTCCCGGGGAGAGGCGCAGGCGCGGCTGCCGGCAGGGCTTGCAGCGCTGTGACGCAGAACTGTTGATAGCTGAAAGCTATAGGTGAAAAGGCTATTGCTGTAAGCTATAATAAGCGCAGGGAGTGATGAGGATGGATTACAAAACCCTCATTCGGGAAAAACGAAAGGAGAAAGGGATCAGCCAGGGAAAGCTTGCGGGATTGGTGCAGGTGTCCCAGCCTTTCATTGCGGAAATCGAAAGTGGGCGCAAGAAACCGTCTCTGGATGTTTTGATGCGGATTTGCACTGTATTGGAAATTTCTTTATTTGGTGAGGAACGAAAAGATGAATGAGATTCTCTATATCGTGGTTCCGTGCTACAACGAGGAAGCGGTCCTGCCGGAGACCTCCCGGCGGCTGCGGGAAAAACTGGAAACGCTTGCAGCCATGGGGAAGATTTCCCCCCAAAGCCGGGTGCTGTTCGTCAACGACGGCTCAAAGGACAGGACCTGGGAGATCATCCGTGCCCTGCATGAGGAGTGCCCCCTGTTTTCCGGGGTGGACCTGACCCGCAACCGCGGCCACCAGAACGCCTTGCTGGCCGGGCTGATGACGGCCAAAGACCGCTGCGATATGGCCATCTCCATGGATGCGGACCTGCAGGACGACGTGGACGCGGTGGACGCCATGGTGGACAAGTTCCAGGAAGGCTGCGACATCGTCTACGGCGTGCGCTCCAGCCGGGCCAAGGATACCTTCTTCAAACGCTTTACCGCCGAGGGCTTCTACCGGCTGATGAGCCTTATGGGGGCGGAGACGGTGTTCAACCATGCCGATTACCGCCTGATGTCCCGCCGGGCGCTGGAAGGGCTGAGTCAGTTCCGGGAAGTCAATCTGTTCCTGCGGGGCATCGTGCCGATGGTGGGCTATCCCTCGGCCGTGGTGGAATACGAGCGGGGGGAGCGCTTTGCGGGAGAGAGCAAGTACCCGCTGAAAAAGATGCTCTCCTTCGCCATGGAGGGCATCACCAGCCTGTCCACCAAACCCATCCGCTATATCACGCTGCTGGGCTTTTTGATTTTCCTGGTCTCCATCGTCATGCTGGCCACGTTCATCGTCAAATGGGCCCTGGGCATGACGGTGGCGGGCTGGGCCAGCGTCATCTGCTCCGTGTGGGCCATCGGCGGGCTGATCCTGCTCTCCCTGGGGGTCATTGGAGAATATATCGGCAAGATCTATCTGGAGACCAAGCAGCGGCCCCGGTTCCTGATCCGCACGGTGCTGGAGGAAGACGATGGGTAAGCTGATCGACGGGAGCATCCCCAAATTCCTTCTGGTGGGCGTGGGCAACACGCTGCTGTCCATGGCGCTTATGTTTTTGCTGGAGGGGCTGGGCTACTGGCCCTCCACCGCCATCGCCTATGTGGCCGGAGCGGTCATGAGCTTCTTTCTCAACCGGCATTTTACCTTCCGCAGTCAGGAGACCTTGGGACGCTCGGCAATCAAATTTGCCGTTAACGTGGCCGTGTGCTATGTGCTGGCTTACGCCCTGGCGCAGCCCATCGCGGGCTGGGTGCTGGGATACAGCGGTATTGCGCCCATCTGGCAGGAACGGCTGACCAAACTGGGGGGCATGGCTCTGTACACCGTTTTGAACTACTTCGGACAACGCTTTTTTGCGTTCCGGAAAAAAAAGAAGTAGGGCGGAGGTCCACCTTCGTCCTTGCCCGCTGAGAGGCGCGTATGCGCAACTCGGCAGATCCAGAGTTGGGGAGGCAAAATCGCTGGTTGTGGACTTTAATGACATGGAAGAACGAAAGGTGCCAGGAAGGCACGGCGGCACGGGTGAAATGACGGCGAAAATGCTTGTGGGCGAATACGGAAAAAACTCATTTCCTGCCGCATTCCTGCCGGTGGATTGATCAGCTTGCATAAGCACGTATCAAGCGGTGATGTCAACTATGTCATTTCGGGAATTGGAAAAGCTGTCTGTGATGGGACTGAGGAACTGCTGACCAGCGGGACCTGTCATATCTGTAAAAAGGGTCTGAACATAGCATGGTGAATACAGTGGGCGATGATTTGGTTTTATTTACGGTGGCTGTGGAGCGGTAAAGTCCAATTCGATCGGATATCAGGCCATACAATTGGCGCCAAGGATGCGGGAAACCGGCGCGCCTAAAAACACGGCATTGGCTTGCCGCAACGCTGACCTTGCGATTGCGCCGCGCCTTCTGGCAGCGATACATTCAAAATAAATCCCGGTTTTACCAGGACATGGAAAACGGGACGGCAGAGCATACCTGCCGTCCCGTTTCTTGCCCGCTTACCGGCGATCCGTCCTGTTTTTGGTCCGCTGCGTTTTCCGGGTCACCACCACACAGCAGGCCAGGTCGCCGGTGATATTTACCGTGGTGCGCGCCATGTCCAGCACCCGGTCGATGCCCAGGACCAGCCCCACCCCTTCTACCGGCAGGCCCACGGACTGGAGCACCATGCTCAGCATGACGGCCCCCGCGCCGGGCACTCCGGCGGTACCGATGGAGGCCAGCGTGCAGGTGACGATGACGGTGAGCTGCTGTGCGGGGGAGAGGGTCAGGCCGTAAGCGTTGGCGATAAACAGGGCGCATACGCCCTGGTAGATGGCGGTGCCGTCCATATTGATGGTAGCGCCCAGCGGGAGGATGAAGGAGCGCACCGGGTGCGGCACGCCCAGACGCTCGGCGGCCTCCATGGAAAAGGGAAGAGAGCCCGCCGAGCTGGCGGAGGAAAAGGCGAAGACCATGGCGGGCAGGGCCTGGCGGAAAAAGCGCAGAGGGCTGACCCGGCCCAGACCCCACACCGCCGCCGAGTAGCCCGCCAGAACATGGACTAGGCAGGCCCCGTAGACCAGGGCGACGACGCCCAGAAAGGACAGAAGCACCTGTGGGCCCAGCTGTGCCACGACCGGTGCGATGAGGGCGAATACGGCCACGGGGGCCAGCTTCATCACAAAGCCGGTGAGGGCATACATGGCCCGGGCCAGACTGTCAAAGACGCCGTAGAGCGGCTCGCCTGTGCCGCCCAGCGCGAGGATAGCGGCCCCAAGCGCCACGGCAAAAAAGATGATCTGGAGCATATTGCCCTCGGCCAGCGCGGCGACCGGGTTGGCGGGCACCAGGTTGAGCAGGGTGTCGGCCAGACGTACGGTCTCCTCCTCGGCCGGCGCGTCCGGAAGGGCATAACCCAATCCCCGCCCCACAGGGAACAGGTTGCCCGCCAGCAGACCCAGGGTCACCGCCACGGCGGTGGTACAAAGATAAAAGAGGATGGTACGCGCGCCGATGCCCGCCGCCTGCCGGGCGTCCCCCAGACCGCAGGTGCCCGTCACGATGGAGGAAAAGACCAGGGGGACCACCAGCATCTTGACCAGGTTTAAAAACAGCGTGCCCACGGGCTGAATATAGTCCGCGGCAAAGCCGGGCGCACCCTGGAGCGCCAGCCCGGCCAGCACGCCCAGGCCCAGGCCGATCAGGACCTGTATGGATAGCGGCAGCCTGCGCTTCATCCCACTCCCCCCAATTCAGGGTTAGGATACGAAAAAGACAGGAAAAAGATGCGCGGCGGCCGCAAAATATACTAGACTGAGGCGGGGAAGGAGCGGGAACGCTAAGGAGGATATCCCGGCAAAACGGAGCGCGCACCGCAATGAGAGCGCGAAAGATACGGGGAAGCGCTCCCAAGGCAGCGGAGTTTTTTGGAAACCTTAGGCATCACCGCACAATTCCCCACGCACGTCTTGGCGGCCAATTTGCCCCACAAATGCGTTGCAAAACCTTGCAATACAAAAAGTATTCCTGCGGTTTTGCGCCTTTTTGCGGCACAAATCTTCGCGCCAATCCGCACGCGTTGAATGATGCAGTAATGCCCTTAAACAATTTTAATATTCCTTTTAGGATTGCTGCAAGGGAATGGTGCTATAATGAAGCCATCAATTTGGAAGGAAGTGTCTCAATGACGAGAGGAAAACGATGGCTGGCCGGCCTGCTGGCCGCCCTGATGGCGTTCACGGCCCTGCCTGCCGCGGCTCTGGCTGCGGACGCGCCCCGCACGCTTACCCGCGGCGAGGTATGTGAGATCCTGCTTGCCGCAGCCGACGATTATCACAGCGGACTGACTGCGGCCGATCTGCTGAAGGGGGACGGAAGCGGCGATCGGGCGGAGGGGCGCCCGGTCACCCGGGCGGAGGCCCTGGTGATGCTCTCCCGAGCCTTCGGCCCCCTGCCTGCGGCGGCGGGGGACAGCGCTCGCTGGGCCTATCCCGCCGCCCGCTTTACCGATGTGCCTGCCTGGGCGCAAACAGAGCTGGCCGATGTGTTCGCCGCGGGCATCGTAGCGGGCACCAGCGCCACGACCTTCTCTCCCGAGCTGCAAGTGACCGACCAGCAGCTGGATCTGCTGCTCCGCCGGGTGTACGCCCTGGAGGGGAGCAACCGGAAGGACGATTTCTACGCCGCGGTCAACCGGGAATGGCTGACCGCTTCTACCATTCCCGCGGGCTATGCCTACAGCGGCGCCCTGTATGATCTGGGCTATGAAGTCACCGGGCAGGTATCCGAGATCATCCGGGAGATCGCCGCCTCTGCCCCCAAGGAGGGCACCCCGGAGGAGAAGATCAAAAACCTCTACGAGAACATCCTGGATTGGGACGCCCGGAACAAAGCCGGAATCACGCCGATCAAGCCCTATCTGGACGCCATCGGCCGGGCGGAGAGCCTGGATGCGCTGATGAAGGTCCATAACGACGTGTCCAGTCAGCTGGGCGCCTCGCTGGCGCTGGGCTTTGGCCTGACGGTGGACCAAAAGGACAGCGGGAAATACATCCTCACCTTTGGGAGCCTCTCCCCCTCGCTGGGCAAAGAGGACTATGCCGCCGGCGCCGGGATCAAAGACGCCTACCTCCAGTATCTGACCACGCTGCTCACGCTGGGCGGGGAGGATGCAGCCAAGGCTGCAAAGGACGCTCAGGCTTATTATCAGGTGGAGCAGGACCTGGCCGGCGCCATGATGGACCGGCAGGAGTACGGCGATGTGGACAAAACCTATAACCTCTACACCATGCAAGCGCTTCAGGCGCTGTTCCCCAACGTGGACCTGGATGCGGTGCGGGAGGCGGAAGGCCTTTCCGAGGGCGAGGCGGTCATGGTTCAGGACGTAGCCCTGCTGGAGACCGCCGCAGCCTATTTTGACGAGACTCACCTGGAAACGCTGAAGACCATAATGAAGCTCTATCTGCTGGGCAGCTTCGGCAGCGCGCTGAACCGGGCGTTTACCGATGCCTCCGACCGGCTCCAGCAGGCCATGTACGGCACCGACACCAGCCTGCCCGACGAGGATCTGGCCGCCCAGCTGGTACAGGCTTACCTGGCCGATTATCTGGGCGAGGTCTACGTGGAGCGCTACTTCTCCGCCGAGGCCAAGGCCGATGTGGAGGCCATGATCGAACAGTTCCGGGGTATTTATAAGGAACGCATCCTGGCGCTGGACTGGATGAGCGCCGCCACCAAGGAAAAGGCCGTGGAGAAGCTGAACGCCATCACGGTAAATGTGGGATATCCCGACCGCTGGGATACCTATCTGGATGACGCCCAGATCAGAAGCGCCGCTCAGGGCGGAAGCTATTTTGAAAATCTGGTGTCCATCACCCTGGCATCCCGGGCGGAGGCGGCGGCCCTGCAGGATCAGCCGGTCGATAAGACCGCCTGGCAGATGTCCCCCTATACGGTGAACGCCTATTACGACGCGACCTCCAACAGCATCAATTTCCCTGCCGGAATCCTCCAGGCGCCCCTGTATGACGTGCAGGCCGACCCGACCGAGAACCTGGGCGGCATCGGCTATATCATTGCCCATGAGATGACCCATGCCTTCGACAACAACGGCGCCAAGTTCGACAAGAACGGCAACGCCGCCGACTGGTGGACCGAGGAGGACTACGCCGCTTTCCGGCAGCTGTGCCAGCGGGTCGTGGCGTTTTACGACGGAGTAGAGGTCATCCCCGGCGTTACCTGCAACGGGAATCTGACCCTCTCTGAGAATATTGCGGACCTGGGCGCCCTGGCCTGCATCACCCAGGCTGAAGGCAAGGAAAAGCAGCCCGACTATCCAACGCTTTACGAGAGCGCGGCCCGCACCTGGACCTTTACCGGGACCCGGGAGATCTACGCCTATCTGGCACAGCTGGATGTGCACGCCCCCGGCAAGCTGAGGGGCAACCGGGCTCTGCAGGCATTCGATGAATTCTATGCCGCCTTCGACATCCAGAGCGGCGACGGTATGTGGCTGGAGCCGGAACAACGCGTACAGGTCTGGTAAAACAAAACGGCGCTGCTTTCCCACGGGAGAGCAGCGCCGTCTTTTCGGTCAGAAAAACGGGGGGATGGAACGGGAACTCAGACACCGTCCTTCAGTTTGAGGATATACATGCCGTCGTGCCAGGTATCCATGTAGATATACCCGCGGTCGTCCACTACGCAGTCTTCGGTGGTGGCCAGCATGGGACCCGGGACGGGGATGTCGAAGAGGAGCTTCTCGGGATTCGGCGGGATGAAGTAGGCCAGCTCCTTGATATAGTAGGGGTCGGACACGTCGTACACCCGCATGCCCGCATGGAAGTAGCAGCAGTAGACCCGATTGGGGTTCTGGTCCAGCCAGGGCTTATTGCTCATGGGTTCGTGGATGTTGTGGGGGCCGAAGGGGCCCTGCATGCCGTCCAGACCGGCGGTGTTGAAGTTGGGCCAGGGGAAGTGCTCCGGCACCTCGGGATAGGGGAATTCCGCCACCAGCTGGGGATCGGTGGGGTCGGAGATGTCGATCATGTGCAGGTTGTTCATAGGCTGAGCGCCCTTGCGGGGGCCGTTGGTGAGAATGTCCTTGTTATAGAAGGGAAAGCGCTCCCCCTCGTTGGTGGCCACCAGGAAATTGCGGCCGGGCAGGGGAAGGCAGGTATGAGTGCGGGCCCCGGCGTACTTGCCGGAGAAGGGCCCCTTCAGCTTGAGCTGGCCGACCTTTTTGGGCCGGGTGACATCGGAGATGTCCAGGATGACCAGGCCCTCGCAGTAGTAGGACAGATAGGCCAGGTCGCCCACCACGAACGGAGGCCCGTGAAGCTGCGGCCAGTCCATGAACTCCCAGTGCTGTGGGCCGTCCACGGGATACTCGCCCGCTTTCATACCGTCGGTAAACTGGCGGGGCTCCCACCAGCGGCCCACCTCTACCGGGTGAGTGGGATCGATGATGTCCAGGATCCGGTAGATGTTGCCGGTAAAGCCTGGGCAGTCGGCGGACAGATGGACGTAGCGCCCGCCGTTGTACATAAAGCGGTGCACACCCATGCCGTCCGGCACGCCGGTCTCCCATTTGGAGAGCAGCTTGGGGTGGACGGGGTCGCTCTTGATGTCAAAGATCTGCAGGCTGCCCAGGCTCTTGTCGCCGGGCTTGCAGCCGTGGAGAAAGGACACGCCGCCGCCGGTGGCGCCGATCATCAGGCCGTCGGCTACCTGGATCTTGGGGGTGTTTGTGGCGGGGTACTCCTTGGGGTCGCACGCCTGCATCCAGTTGACCACCCTGGGTTCGGCGGGATCGGTCACATCCACGATATTCCAGCCCGGCCCGCGGAAAGATCCGCAGTACATATAGTATCTGCCGTCGTCGGTTTTGTGCAGGGCCATCTGGAAGGCGTTGACGCCGTTGAGATCGCAGAAGCCCACCACTTCCATGTTTTTGATATAGCCCTCGTTTCCGGGGCTCTTGGCGTAAAAGGGAGCAGACAACATTTTTACCTCCTGTTCGGAATTGCTTCTATTTATAAGGTTAACCGAAAATCGCCGCCGTGTCTAATAACAATTATCGCATCAATCGGATAACCAAATGCGTATGTTTCCCGATAAAGAACATTAAAAATGGTTAAAATCAACATGGGGCCCCTTGCGCCGGGCGGCAAAAGGGGGTAGAATAAGGCCAGATTCCAGAGGTAATGCCAAGCAGAACAAACAGGAGGTTTTTCATATGGCTTTTTTTGACGAGTTAAAGGAGCGTGCGGTCGACTTGGGCCGGGCCGGCGTGGCCAAGTCCAAGCAGCTGGCGGAAATCGGCAAGCTGAACCTGAGCAGCGCGGGCGAAGAGGACGCCATCAAGAAGGCGTATATCGAAATCGGCAAGCTCTATTATGCCGAGCGCGGCATGGCGCCCGAGACCGCTTATGTGGCCCTGTGCGAGAAGATCACCGCCAGCAAGATCACCATCGAAGAGAACAAAGCGCGCATTGCTGAGATCAAGGCCGAGGGCAATGTATCCGACGCGGAGGTCCCGCCCGTGGTCACCGACGTGCCCCCTGAGGAGCCGAGCGGCTGCGACTGTGGCTGCGAGGTCCACGAGGACGACAAGCCCCAGGAGTAACCCTCAGCCCAAAGACGTCAAACAGCCCGCACGGAAGACTCCGTGCGGGCTGTTTGGCGTTGCTTACAGGATGCGGCGCGCGCCGACGTATACGTTGTTGTAGTGACCATAGGTCAGGTTGTCGATCTTTACGGTATATGTATTGGTGGAGGCGTGGATGAATTCACCGCTGCCGATATAGATACCCACATGCGAGGCCGCCTTGGAGGTGTTGTACTTGAAGAATACCAGATCGCCGGGCTGCAGCTCGCTCTTGGAGACCGACACGCCGTTGGACAGCTGGGTGGAGGCGGTGCGGTTGATGGTGTAGCCGAAGTGGCGGTACACATAACTGGTAAAGCCGGAGCAGTCGAAACTGTTGGGGCCGTTGCCGCCGTAAACATAGGGAACACCCAGATACTGTTTGGCGTAGTCCGCTACCTGCTGCCCCAGGGAAGTGGCGGCGGCAGCGACGGTATCGTCGCCGCGGGAACCGGCGGAGTCCTTGCAGGTGACCATATAATCGCTGCTGACATAGCCGCTCAGGCCGCCGGAGGTATTGATCTTGTACCAGCCGCTGTCGATGCCCACGATGGTGACCACAGCGCCGTTGGAGAGGGCGGCGACCTTGTCGTATCCGGTGCCCGGGCCGCTGCGCATATTCAGGGTGGAACCATCCGTCTGGACCAGCCCGTAACCGATGGCCACGTCCGCTTTCTCAGACACCGTCAGGTACTCGCCGGACATATAGCCCTCCACGGACCTATAATCCACTTTGTACCAGCCGTTCCCGGCATCCTCCAAAATCACCACGGCGTCGCCCTTGGCGGCGGTGGCCAGAATAGTGGCCTCCGTCCCGGCCTCCTCCCGCAGACGCAGCGCGTCGGCCTCTACGGTACCGACGCCCAGGCTGGCGGCGGAAGCGCCTATGGTGCAGACGGCGGCCAGGGCGGTGGTGAGCAGCGCGGTGCGCAGCAGCTTGGCAGGCAGTATCATCGGCTTGTCCCTCCGTTCAAAGGTTGAGCCGCACGCAGACTGCGGCGGCTTTTTTATCATTGGTAACGATCCCGGCTCACTTGCTGGACAGGGCCCGGTCCAGCCATACGGACGCTACGTCCATAGCGGCATACAGGCTGTCCTTCTCGGTCTTTTTGACCACGCGGTCGCGGCTTTTCAGATCGGGGTCGGTCAGCTGGAGCTGGACGGCCACCTTTGTGGCCAGCTCCAGATCCTGCTCTTTCCTGCTGTTCAGAACCTGGAGCATGATGATATATTTTTCTGCCATGCTGCCGTAATAAATCAGGCTGTCCTTACGGCGAAGCGGATGGCCTTTGTAGGTCAGGGGGATATCCTTATTTGACATGAGAGCCTCCTTTTACAGGCTGTAACAATCCTGAAACACTGTAACCAAATTGTAACACATTGTTTCCGTTCCGTCAACCGCTTTCCGGGCGGAAATTTCCGGAATTTTCTCCCAAAGACGTCCTAACGGGCGGACGGGCCCGCAGCGGGACGCAGGCGGGCGAACAGAGCGAGCAGAGCGAGAATCAGAGCGGCCAGCATCAACAGGGCTTCCGCCAGCATGACGTAAGTGCGTCCGCCCAGAGAGAGGATCAAGGTATATCTTTGGCGCAGATAGACGGCATAGGCGCTCAGGGAGGAGAGCTGCACCAATACGGCGCAGTACCAGCGCCGGGGAAGCGCGCAGGCCCAGGCCAGGGTGAGCACGTCGGCCAGGAAAAAGTAACGGTCGTGCATATAGGGCAGCAGGAAGGGCACTCCGATGGCCATGACCGCCGCCGCGGCCAGAAGGGCCGTTTCGTCCGCTGTTTTCCGGTGCCGCCGGAGCAGCGCCAGCAGAGTCAGCACCAGCAGCAGCGCCGCGGCGATCCCCAGCTTGGCGCCCAGCGTCTCGTCGACCTGGGCGTCATAGGGCAAAAAAGAGAAAACCGTGGCGGCGTTGTAGCACAGACTTCCCACCCCCTCCTGGGTCTGGCCCAAATAGACCCCCAGAATATCGCCCAGAGGCTTGCCCAGCAGGAGGGCCGGCAGGATGGTGACGCCGTAGGCGGCAGGAAAGCAGAAGAGATGGCGGAATTTGAGGCGGCCCATGAGCCAGAGCGCGCCCCACAGGGGAAGCAGAAATACGGTCTGCAGTTTGAAGGAAAAGGCCACCCCCAGCAGCGCCAGAGAGGACTTGGGCCGCTGTTCCAGCGCGCAGGCCAGGGCGTGGAGGGTCAGCGCGCCGTAAAGGGAGTCGCACTGGCCCCAGCAGGACCCGTTGAGCACCACCGTGGGCAGAAGGAGCAGCAGGCAGAAGCACACCAGGGGCCGGACGCTGTCCGGCGGGCAGAAGCGCCGGACCAGCCTCAGCCCGCCCCAGGCCAGCACGACATCGAAGAGGATGGAAAAGAGCTTGATGAGATACAGGTCGGGCACCGGCAGGTAAGAGATGGCGGCCAGAAAATAGAGATAGGGCGCGTTGTAGTTGCCGATCGGCAGGCGTACCGCGGCAAAACCGCCGTTTTCCCGGAAAGCCTGCGCCCACTGGGACAGGAACGTCTCGTAGTCCGGCGTCACATAGTCCAGCAGCAGGGCGCGCAGGAAGAATGCCAGGCCGATGGGCAGCAGGGCGGTGAGCAGCCATCCGGCCGGGAAGCGCCGGAGCGCCGGAGGAACGGCGGCGCCGGCGGCTATGGCCGCCAACAAAAGAAATACGGCACACCGTGCCCCGGCGGAGCCGCGGGTCAGACCAAGAACAGGGACCAGGCTGAGCAGGAGCAGAGCCAGCCCGGTCCCGGCACAGAAGAGGGCGCGCAGAGAAGGACGGGGAGAAAGCGGCTGGGAAGACATCCTTTCACCTCACTCACGATCACTTGAAAAAGGGAAAAGGCCCGGAGCAGCGCTCCGGGCCTTTTCCGATCCTTACAATTCGACGGGGGCCGGGACGACCTCGTCGGCAATCGCTTCGCCGTCGGAAGCATCGCTCTCGGCGGTGCCCTCGTCGTCCACCTTGTCGTACTTGCGGTAGATGCTCAGACCGGAACCGGCGGGGATCAGCTTGCCGATGATGACGTTTTCCTTCAGACCCAGCAGGTGGTCCACCTTGCCCTTGATGGCGGCCTCGGTCAGGACCTTGGTGGTTTCCTGGAAGGAGGCGGCGGACAGGAAGGAGTCGGTGGCCAGACTGGCCTTGGTGATTCCCATCAGGATGCGGGTGGCGGTAGGCAGGCGCAGCTCGATGCCGTCGCTGGTCTCGCCGGCGTCGATGCGGTCCTGAACCGCGCGCTTGGCGTCCAGATACTCGATCAGGTCGATGGTGGAGCCGGAGAGCAGATCGGAATCGCCCGCGTCCTCTACCCGGACCTTGCGCATCATCTGGCGCACGATGACCTCAATGTGCTTGTCGTTGATATCCACGCCCTGCTGACGGTAGGGCTTCTGGACCTCCTGGATCAGATAGTCGTACACTGCATGGACGCCGCGGATGCGGATCACGTCCTGGGGGTAGAGGGCGCCGTCGGTGAGCGCGAAGCCCTTGGCCACCTTGTCGCCGTTCTGGACCCGGAGGCCGGCGGAGTAGGGCAGGGCGTAGGTGACCACCTCGCCGTCGTCGGCGGTGATGGTCACATTGCACATGGAGTTGCGCTTGGCCTCTTCCAGGGTGACGGTGCCGCTGATCTCAGCCAGCTGGGCCATCTTCTTGGGCTTGCGGGATTCAAACAGCTCCTCGACGCGGGGAAGACCCTGCGTGATGTCGCCGCCGGCCACGCCGCCGGTGTGGAAGGTACGCATGGTCAGCTGGGTGCCGGGCTCGCCGATGGACTGGGCGGCGATGATGCCCACCGCCTCACCGGCGCCCACGCGCTCGCCGATGGCAAGGTTGATGCCGTAGCACTTGGAGCAGACGCCGCTGCGGGACTCGCAGGTGAGCACGCTGCGGATCTTGACCTCGCAGATGCCGTGCGCCTCCAGGAACTTGGCGTCGTCCACGGTCATCATGCGATCGTGGGAGATCAGCACCTCGCCGGTCTTGGGATCGCACACGTCCTCCACCGGGTAGCGGCCCTTGAGCCGCTCGCCGAAGGTCTCGATGACCTGGCCGTTTTCCACGATCTCGCTGACGGTGATGCCGTCGTGGGTGCCGCAGTCGTGCTCCCGGATGATGACCTCCTGGGACACGTCCACCAGACGGCGGGTCAGGTAACCCGAGTCGGCGGTACGCAGCGCGGTATCGGCCATGCCCTTCCGGGCGCCTCGGGAGGAGATAAAGTACTCCAGCACGGACAGGCCTTCGCGGAAGTTGGACTTGATGGGGATCTCGATGGTACGGCCGGAGGTGTCGGCCATCAGGCCGCGCATGCCGGCCAGCTGGCGGATCTGAGCGGAAGAGCCGCGGGCGCCCGAGTCCGCCATCATCCAGATGGGGTTGTACCGGTCCAGACCCGCCATCAGGGCCTCGGTCACGTCCTTGGTGGTCTTCTCCCACGCCTCCACCACCAGGCGGTAGCGCTCGTCGTTGGTCAGGAAGCCGCGCTTGTACTGCCGGTCGATCTTGACGATCTCCTGCTCGGTGGCGGCGATGAGGCCGTTCTTCTCGGGCGGCACGGTCATGTCGTAGATGGAGACGGTCAGCGCGCCCCGGGTGGAGAACTTATACCCCTTGGCCTTGATGGTGTCCAGCACGCCGGCGGACACGGTGAAGCCGTGCTTGGTGATGCACTTGTCGATGATCTTGCCCAGCTGCTTTTTGCCGGTGACGAAATTGATCTCCGGCTCAAACATGGCCTCGGGGTCGCTGCGGTCCACAAAGCCCAGGTCCTGGGGGATCCCCTCGTTGAAGATCAGGCGGCCCACAGTAGTACGCACCAGCTTGTGGAGCACCTTGCCGTCCACCTCGCGGGAGCGGCGGACCAGGATGGGCACGTGCAGCTCCAGCTCTCCCTCGTCATAGGCCAGACGGGCCTCAATGTCGTCGGAGAAGACGTGGAGCACCTCCCGGGGCAGCTGGCCGTCCTCCGTTTCGGCGCAGATGCCGGCGTAGGTGGGAATATCGTCCAGACGGCCGGGGGCCTTGACCCAGATATAATCGTCGGGGGCCACCACGCCCTCAGCCAGGGCGGCCTTGACGCTGGCCACATCATCGAAGGTTTCCCCGATGGTGTGCTCGGGGTATTTCTCGTAAGTCAGGTAGTAGGAGCCCAGCACCATGTCCTGGGTGGGCACGGTGACGGGGCCGCCGTCCTGGGGCCGCAGCAGGTTGTTGGCGGACAGCATGAGCACCCGGGCCTCGGTCTGAGCCTCGGCGGACAAGGGGACGTGGACAGCCATCTGGTCGCCGTCGAAGTCGGCGTTGAAGGCGGTACACACCAGGGGATGGAGCTTGATGGCGCGCCCCTCCACCAGCACGGGCTCGAAGGCCTGGATGCCCAGACGGTGCAGGGTGGGGGCGCGGTTGAGCATGACGGGGTGGTCCTTGATGACGAACTCCAGCGCGTCCCACACCTCGGCCCGGCCCTTGTCCACCATCTTCTTGGCGGATTTGATGTTGTTGGCCAAGCCGTCCTCCACCAGCTTCTTCATGACGAAGGGGCGGAAGAGCTCGATGGCCATCTCCTTGGGCAGGCCGCACTGGTAGATCTTCAGCTCGGGACCCACCACGATGACGCTTCGGCCGGAATAGTCCACGCGCTTGCCCAGCAGGTTCTGGCGGAAGCGGCCCTGCTTGCCCTTGAGCATATCGCTCAGGCTCTTGAGCGCGCGGTTATTGGCGCCGGTGACGGCGCGGCCCCGCCTGCCGTTGTCGATGAGCGCGTCCACGGCCTCCTGGAGCATGCGCTTTTCGTTGCGCACGATGATGTCCGGGGCGTTGAGCTGGATGAGACGCTTGAGGCGGTTGTTGCGGTTGATGACCCGGCGGTACAGGTCGTTCAGGTCGCTGGTGGCGAAGCGGCCGCCGTCCAGCTGTACCATGGGGCGCAGCTCCGGCGGGATGACGGGCAGGACGTCGATGATCATCCACTCGGGCTTGTTGCCGGAGATGCGGAAGGCGTCCACCACCTCCAGGCGCTTGACGATCCGGGCCTTCTTCTGGCCGGAGGCATCCTTGAGCTCGGCGCGCAGCTGGGCGGAGAGCTGCTCCAGGTCAATGTCCTGCAGCAGCTTCTTGACCGCTTCGGCGCCCATGCCGGCCTCAAAGTCGTCCTCGTACTTCTCCCGCATATCGCGGTATTCCTTCTCGGAGAGGATCTGATTCTTGGCCAGAGGAGAGAAGCCGGGGTCGGTGACGATATAGCTGGCGAAGTAGAGCACCTTCTCCAGGATGCGGGGGCTGATATCCAGCAGCAGGCCCATACGGGAGGGGATGCCCTTGAAATACCAGATGTGGCTCACGGGGGCGGCCAGCTCGATGTGGCCCATGCGCTCCCGGCGCACCTTGGCCCGGGTGACTTCCACGCCGCAGCGGTCGCAGATCTTACCCTTGTAGCGGATCTTCTTGTACTTGCCGCAGTGGCACTCCCAGTCCTTGGTGGGCCCGAAGATGCGCTCGCAGAACAGGCCGTCGCGCTCGGGCTTCAGGGTGCGGTAGTTGATGGTCTCGGGTTTTTTGACCTCGCCGTAGGACCACTCGCGGATCTGTTCCGGGGAGGCGATACCGATCTGGATCGCGTCGAATTCAGCGTAACTCATAGTCTCATCGTCCTCCCTTACTTATTCCAAATCCCCGTCGTCGGAGAAGTCGTCTCCGTCGAACGCGTCGTCGTCGCCGTCCTCGTCCTCCACGACCAGGTCGTCGTCGTCGCTGCCCTCCTTGAGGGTGTAGCCCGCGGCGGCGAAGTCGGACTCCCCGCCGGCATTGTAGCCGTAGAAGTCGTCGTCGTCGTCCCGGAACTTGCCGGGCTGGTAGTTGTCCTCGTCGTCGTCCCTGAGTTCGATCTCGCTGCCGTTCTCATCCAGCACCTTCATATCCAGACACAGGGACTGAAGCTCCTTGACCAGAACCTTGAAGGACTCGGGCACGCCGGGCTTGGGTACGTTGTGGCCCTTTACGATGCTCTCATAGGTGCGCACGCGGCCGGTGACGTCGTCGGACTTGACGGTCAGGATCTCCTGCAGGGTGTACGCCGCGCCGTAGGCCTCCAGTGCCCACACCTCCATCTCGCCGAAGCGCTGGCCGCCGAACTGGGCCTTGCCGCCCAGCGGCTGCTGGGTGACCAGGGAGTAGGGGCCGGTGGAGCGGGCGTGGATCTTGTCGTCCACCAGGTGGTGGAGTTTGAGGAAGTAGACGTAGCCCACGGTGACGCGGTTATCGAACCGCTCGCCGGTACGCCCGTCGTAGAGCCAGCTCTTGCCGTCGGGGGAAAGGCCGGCCAGATTCAGCGTGTCCTCGATATCCTGCTCGTCGGCGCCGTTGAAGACGGGGGTGGCCACCTTCCAGCCCAGGGCCTTGGCGGCATAACCCAGGTGGACTTCCAGTACCTGGCCGATGTTCATACGGCTGGGCACGCCCAGGGGGTTCAGGACGATATCCAGGGGAGTGCCGTCGGGCAGGAAGGGCATATCCTCCTGGGGCAGGATGCGGGAAACGACGCCCTTGTTGCCGTGGCGGCCGGCCATCTTGTCGCCCACGCTGATCTTGCGCTTCTGGGCGATATAGACCCGGACCACCATATTCACGCCGGGGGAGAGCTCGTCGCCCGCCTCGCGGGTAAAGACCTTCACGTCCACGATGATGCCGCTCTCGCCGTGAGGCACCTTCAGGGAGGTGTCCCGCACTTCGCGGGCCTTTTCGCCGAAGATGGCGCGCAGCAGCCGCTCCTCCGCCGTCAGGTCGGTCTCGCCCTTGGGGGTGACCTTGCCCACCAGGATGTCGCCGGCGCGCACCTCGGCGCCCACGCGGATGATGCCCCGTTCATCCAGGTTCTGCAGGGCGTCCTCGCCCACGTTGGGGATATCCCGGGTGATCTCCTCGGGACCCAGCTTGGTATCCCGAGACTCGGTCTCGTATTCCTCGATATGGATGGAGGTGAACACGTCCTCCTTTACCATACGCTCATTGAGCAGGATGGCGTCCTCGTAGTTGTAGCCCTCCCAGGTCATAAAGCCCATCAGGATGTTCTTGCCCAGGGCGATCTCACCGTTGCAGGTGGAGGGGCCGTCCACGATGACCTCGCCCTTTTCCACCTTCTGGCCCACACGGACGATGGGGCGCTGGTTGATGCAGGTGCCGTGGTTGGAGCGCAGGTACTTGGTGAGCTTGTAGTCCTTTACCCCCAGCTCGGGATAGCGGACCGACACATAATCGGCGGAGACGCGGGTGACCTCGCCGTCGGCCTCGGCCAGCACGGCCACCTCGGAGTCGATGCAGTTCTTGTGCTCCTGGCCGGTGGCCACGATGGGGGCCTGGGTGGTCAGCAGGGGCACGGCCTGACGCTGCATGTTGGCGCCCATCAGGGCGCGGTTGGCGTCGTCGTTCTCCAGGAAGGGGATCATGGCGGTGGCGATGGAGAACATCATCTTGGGGGATACGTCGATATAATCCACCTGCTCCCGGTCCACCGAGATAATCTCGTTGCGGTGGCGGCAGGTGATGCGGGTGTTGACCAGGCAGCCGTTCTCATCCACGGGCTCAGTGGCCTGGGCGATGATGAACTGATCCTCCACGTCGGCGGTCATATAGTCCACCTGCTCGGTCAGGCGGCCAGTGGCCTTATCCACCTTGCGGTAGGGGGCCTCGATAAAGCCGTAGCGGTTGATGCGGGCGTAGGAGGCCAGATAGGAGATCAGGCCGATGTTGGGGCCTTCGGGGGTCTCGATGGGGCACAGGCGGCCGTAGTGGCTGTAGTGGACGTCGCGCACGTCGAAGGAGGCGCGGTCCCGGCTCAGTCCGCCGGGGCCCAGGGCGGACATGCGGCGCTTATGGGTCAGCTCGGCCAGGGGGTTGGTCTGGTCCATGAACTGGCTCAGCGGGGAGGAGCCGAAAAACTCCTTGATGGCGGCGGTGACGGGGCGGATGTTGATCAGGCTCTGGGGGGTCACGATGTCCAGGTCCTGGATGGTCATGCGCTCCCGGATGACGCGCTCCATACGGGAAAAGCCGATGCGGAACTGGTTCTGCAGCAGCTCGCCCACGCAGCGCAGGCGGCGGTTGCCCAGATGGTCGATGTCGTCGGCGGCGCCGACGCCGTAGGCCAGACAGCCCACGTAGTTGATGGAGGCCATGATGTCGTCCACGATGATGTGCTTGGGGATCAGATCGTCCAGGTGGTCCCGGACGGCCTCCTGCAGCTCCTCGCCCTCGTACCTGGACAGCAGCTCCTGGAGCACGGGGAAGCGCACCTTTTCGGTGACGCCGCACGCTTCGGGGTCGAAGGAGACGAACTTGCTCATGTCCACCATGTGATTGGAGAAGACCTTGACCAGGGCGCCGTCCAGGTCGATGACCGCCTCGTTGACGCCCTTGTCGTCCAGTTCATGGGCCCGCTCACGGGTGAGGACCTCGCCGGGCTCGGCGATGATCTCGCCTGTGGAGGGGTCCACCACGGGCATGGCCAGCTTCTGGCCGGAGAGGCGCTGCCACATGGCCAGCTTTTTGTTGAACTTATAGCGGCCCACGGCGGAAAGATCGTAGCGCCGGGGATCGAAGAAGAGGGCGTTCAGAAGGCTCTCGGCGGAGTCCACCGTAGGGGGCTCGCCGGGGCGCAGCTTGCGGTAGATCTCCAGCAGGGCCTCCTCATAGGTCTTGCAGGCGTCCTTTTCCAGGGTGGCCACGATACGGGGGTCCTCGCCGAACAGCTCCAGGATCTCGGCGTCGGTCCGGGGGCCGACGGCGCGGATCAGGCAGGTTACCGGGATCTTCCGGTTCTTGTCGATGCGCACATAGAACATGTCGTTCAGATCGGTCTCATACTCCAGCCAGGCGCCCCGGTAGGGGATCACGGTGGTGGCAAAGGTCAGGTTGCCCGCCTTATCCTCGTTGCGGGAGTAGTAGATGCCGGGGGAGCGGACGATCTGGGAGACGATGACGCGCTCGGCGCCGTTGATCACGAAGGTGCCGCCCTTGGTCATCAGAGGGAAATCCCCCATGAAGATCTCCTGTTCCTTGATCTCCTCGGTCTCCTTGTTGCGCAGGCGCACCCGCACCTTGATGGGGGCCGCATAGGTGGCGTCCCGGGCCTTGCACTCCTCCACGTCGTACTTGGGAGCCTCGTCCATGGAGTAGTCGATAAAGGACAGCTCCAGGTTCCCGGCGTAGTCGGTGATGGAGGCCACGTCCTTGAAGACCTCCCGCAGGCCGTGGTCCAAAAACCACTGATAGGAGTTCTTCTGCACCTCCAGCAGGTTGGGCATGTCCAGGATCTCCTCATGGCGCGCATAGCTCTTTCGGAGGGTCTTGCCGTAGTAGACGTCCTTGACCATCATCGTAGAAAAAACACCTCGTTTTCTATTCTGGACGCGGGAACAAAACCGGCCGTCCCGGTCTTCTCCCGTATCCGGCTGCTGCGTTTTCGTCAAAACGTACAAAGGAGGGTGCGGAGGCAAAATGCGCACACCCGGATGCGTGGACAAAAAGTGGATTTTATCTCTTGCGCTTTGACCGGCCGCGTGGTAAACTGGACGCAAAATGGGAAAGAATTGAGATCGGCACGGTCTGCGCACGAAAGCATTTAAGTATACCATGGGCGTTTCCATAAGTCAACAAGTTTTATGCATGGAATCTGGAGAAATCCGGATTTTTTTGTATTCTGACCGAGGAAAGGGGAAGACGGGTATGCTGGAGCGTTTTCTGGATCAAATCGGCGAGGTGCTCCACCTCTGTGAGGACACAGACGGGATTTTAGTGGTCAATCGGGAGGGAATCATCGAATATCACCGGATTTCCCTGAACAGCTATTGGTGTTCCCAGGATACGGTGGGACGCCATATTTTGGAGCTTTACCCGGAGCTGGACGAGGAAAGCAGTACCATCCTGCAGGCCCTGCGCAACGGAACGGCCAGCTATAATGTGCTTCAGGACATCAACAACCGGAGGGGGGAACGGGTGCTGCTGGAGTCCACCACGATTCCCCTGGTGGTGGATGGGCGGGTGGAGTGTGTCGTGGACTCGTCCAAGTATCATACCATTGATCAGCGCATCATTCGGGGCGGGGAGAGCGGCGGCCTGTCCACCCTGGACCGCATCCTGACGCAGGACCCCGCCATGATGGCCCTCAAAAGCAGGATCCGGGACGTGGCGAAGCTGGATTCCTCGGTGCTCATCTATGGGGAGACGGGGACCGGGAAGGAACTGGTGGCAGAGTCCCTCCACAGTGAAGGGAACCGGGCGGGCCGTCCCTTTGTCTCACAAAACTGCGCGGCCATCCCCGCCACACTGCTGGAGAGCCTCTTTTTCGGCACGGAGAAGGGGAGTTACACGGGGGCGCTCACCCGGAAGGGGCTCCTGGAGGAGGCGGACGGCGGCACGCTCTTCCTGGATGAGATCAACTCCATGGATCCTGCGCTCCAAGCCAAGCTGCTCAAGGTGCTGGAGGAGAAAAAGGTGCGCCGCCTGGGCGGGAGCCGGGACATCCTTTTTGATGTGCGGATCGTCGCGGCGGTGAATGAGAAGCCCCGGAAACTCATCCAGGAGGGACGGCTGCGGGAGGATCTGTACTACCGCCTGGGGGTGATCCGCCTGACGCTTCCGCCCCTGCGGGAACGGCTGTGCGACATCGCCCCTTTGGCGGGCTGTTTTATCGACCGCTACAACCGAACGATGCGCCGGAATGTCCGGGGCCTCAGCGAGCGGGCCCTTCGGATGCTGCGGAGTTATTCCTGGCCGGGAAACGTGCGGGAGCTCCAGAATGCCATAGAAGGCGCGATGGCGACCGCCCGGGGGGAACGCTTGACCGTGGAAGATATGGAGGAAGTCCTGTCGGGGCGGCAGGGCGGTCTGGAGCAGACGCCGGAGATCCCGGAGGCCTTTCGGATGGAGGAGAGCTTTTCCCTGGCGCGGGCCATGGAGCGGTACGAGCGGGAGCTGATCCGCCGGGCCATGCAGCAGGCGGGCTCCATCTCCCAGGCATCCCGTCTGCTGGGGCTCTCCCGCCAGAACTTGAAGTACAAGCTGAAAAAATATGACCTGTAAAAAATTTTGCACCGCAAAAATTTTTGCACCTAAAATTGGATGCTCGTTTCTCTGGGCGGCGGAAAAAACAGGCCGCCGGAGCAGGGCCGTACCCCGGGGTTTCCCGGCCGCCGGCCCTGCTCCGGCGGCCTGTTTTCGACGGTCGGGACAAGGTTGGCATCCGGTTTGCACAGTTTAGATGGCGAAAGCTTGCCGCGGGTGGAAAGGAAGAGGTTTATGCGCAGACTTTGGTATAACGGAAGGATCACCTCGATGGACCGTGCGATGCGCCGCTATGAAGCGGTCGGTACGGAGAACGGCAGGATCGTGTTTTTGGGCTCTGTGCAGGAGGCGCTGGCCCGGGACTGGGATGAAAGGCAGGACTTACAGGGGGCCATGGTGCTGCCCGGCTTCACGGACACCCATATGCACATGCTCCACTATGCCATGATCCAAAAAAATCTTTCGCTCTTTGGGGTGAGGTCGATTGAGGAGATCGTTTCCCGCGGCCGGGCCCGGATCGAGCAGGACCATCCGGCCTACCTGATCGGTATGGGGTGGAATCAGGAGACGATGGAAGAAGGACGCCTGGTGACGCGGGAGGACCTGGACCGCATCTCCACCACCATTCCGGTGTGCATGCTGCGGGCCTGCCTCCATATCGGGGCCTGCAATTCGGTGATGCTACAGCGCATCCGCGCGCTGGACGCCGTGGCGCCGGAGGTGCTGGAGCTGGTAGATTTTGCGCACGGCATCCTGCGGGAAGACGCCGCACGCCTCTATATGGACGTGCTGCCCCAGGCGGACGACGTCTACGTGCGGGAGCTGATCCGGCTGGGCCAGCGGGATCTGAACGCCGCGGGCATCACCTGCGTCCACTCCGACGACCTGAAGGTCATCGCCGGTGTGGACCCCCTCCACATGGTGGAGCTGTTTCGGGAGATGGAGCGCAGCGGCGGACTGACGGTGCGGATCTGCGAGCAGTGCCTGGTGGACCCCAGGGAGTTTGACCGCTTCCTGGACGTGCGCAGCGATCCGGCGGACCGGCTGAGTCTGTTCCGGACCGGCCCGCGCAAACTGCTCCAGGACGGCTCCCTGGGCGCCAGGTCCGCTGAAATGATCGCGGGCTATGCCGATGAAACCGCCAACCACGGCATTCCCATCCATACCGAACAGGAGCTTTATCACCGGATCAAAGCGGCTCATTCCCGGCGGATGAACGTGGCGGTCCACGCCATTGGGGACCTGGCGCTGCAGAAGGTATGCGACGCGGTCGAGCGGGTGGAGCGGGAAGACCCGTGGCCGGAGCACCGCCACGGCGTCGTCCACGCCCAGATCACCACCCCTGAACTGCTGCGGCGGATGAAGGAGCTGGGGCTGCAGGCCTATATCCAGCCTATTTTCATCGACGCGGACATGGAGATCATCGCCGAGCGGGTGGGCGGGGAGCATGCGAAGGACTGTTATAACTGGAAGGCGATGGAGGAGCTGGGCCTGCGCGTCAGCGGCGGGTCGGACTGCCCTGTGGAGCCCTTCAACGTGCTGGACAATCTGCGCGCGGCCGTCACGCGGCAGAACCGGGCCGGTACCAGGACCTATCTGCCGGAGCAGGCCCTTTCGGTGGAACAGGCGGTGCGCCTGTTCACCTCCGGCGCGGCCTGGGCCAGCGGCGACGAAGACTGCCGCGGGACCCTGGAATTGGGCAAGCTGGCCGACCTGGCCGTGTTGGACCGGGACCTGTTCGAGACAGAGCCTGCGGAATTCACCAAAGTAAACATAGTGGAGACTGTGCTCAACGGCGAGACGGTATACCGGGCCTGAGCCGCTGCAGCACAAAAAATCGCTGGTAGGGAAGGAGCGTATGTTCAGATGCATGAGATGCTGGTAAAAGCAAACGCCATCCGGGAGCAGATCGTTGCCGACCGGCGCTGCCTGCACGGTATGCCGGAGGTGGGGGTCTACACGCCCCGGACGGCGGCCTACGTCAAGAAGCGGCTGGGCGAAATGGGGATCTGCCACAGGGACTGCGGCGTCCATAAACCGGAGGACCGGGAGAAGATGGTCTTCGCCGGGTATCCGGACGCCCCGGCCGCTACCGGGGTGGTGGGCCTGATCGGCCGCGGCGGTCCCTGTATTCTGCTGCGGGCGGATATGGACGGCCTGCCCATGGAGGAGACCACCGGCCTGGATTTCGCGGCCGAGGGCCGCGCCGCCCATATGTGCGGCCATGACGCCCACGCCGCCATGCTGCTGGGGGCGGCCCGCATCCTCAAGGATATGGAGGAGCAGCTGCCTGGAACGGTAAAGCTGATGTTCCAGCCCGGCGAGGAGATGGGCTACGGTTCCCGCACCATGGTGGAGGACGGCCTGCTGGAAGACCCCGGAGTGGATGCCGCCATGGCCCTGCACGTGGGGCCCCAGCTGGAGGTGGGCAAGCTGAATTACTCCCCCGGCGTGGCCTCCGGCGCCATGGCGACCTTTATTGTCAGCATCCAGGGCAAGGGCGGGCATTCCTCCGAGCCGCAGAAGACGGTGGACCCTGTGAATATCGCCACCCAGGTATGCTCCGCATTGAACCTGCTCATCCCCCGGGAGGTGGACCCGGAGGCGTTCGCCACCCTGACGGTGGGAGCGCTCAACGGCGGCCGGGCATCCAACATCATCCCCGATACGGCGGAGATCATGGTGTCCTTCCGCACCCTCAGCCCAGAGGCCTATGACCACCTGATCGAGCGCGTTCCCGAAATTCTTGATCACTACATCAAGGCGTGGCGGGGCACCTACTCCGTGCGGGTGCTCAAGACGCCCAGCACGGTCTGCGATCCGGGATTCTCCGCAGAGATCGTGCCCTTTGCGGCCCAGGTGCTGGGCGCGGAGAACGTCAGGCCCGTGCCGCCCATGAAGGGGGCGGAGGACTTTGGCCACGTGACCCGGCACGTCCCCGGCTTTTACGCCTTCCTGGGCGCAGGCGCTCCGGAGGGCTACCCCCTGCACAACCCCAACATGGTGCTGGACGAGAGCGCGCTGCCCTTGGGAAGCGCCCTTTTGGCCAACTGCGCTGTGGAATGGCTCAAAAGCCGTGCGCAGCGGTAACGCCGCGGCGCCGCGCGGACGGCCGGGACGCAAGCCCGCCCTGCCGGAAGTGTGTACCGGCAAAACGGATTATGACATGGAGTTATTTGAGGAGGTAAAATGATGGGCAACACATTGAAACAGAAAAAAAGCTTCAGCATGCCCCACGTGTACGCGGTCATCCTGATCCTGATGCTGCTGGTCACGGTCATGACCTACCTGATCCCCGCCGGCAGCTATACCCGCGTGGACGGCGCGGTGGACCCCGGCAGCTTCGCTTACGTGGAACAGACGCCGGTGTCGTTCCTGGGGTTCTTCACCTCTCTGCACCAGGGCTTTGTGGAGAGTTCCAACGTCATCGGCTGCGTGCTGCTCATCAGCGGCTGCATCCAGGTCATCCAGATGACCGGCGCGTTCTCCGCGGGTATCCAGGCCCTGATTAAAAAGGCAAATGGCAAGGGCCTGGTCATGGTCGTGCTGTTTTTCACTCTGTTCGTGGGCCTGGGCGTCATCGGCTATCTGGACGCGCTGTATCCCTTCTACCCCATCATTATCTCTCTGTTTATCACCCTGGGCTATGACAAGATGGTGGGGACCGCCGTGATCCTGCTCTCCACCGCCGTAGGCTTTACCTGCGGTATGGTCAACCCCTATACCACCGGCGTGTCCCAGACCCTGGTGGGACTGCCCATGTATTCGGGCATTGGGCTCCGGGCCGTGGGCCTGGTGGTATTTTACTTCATCGCGCTCTTCTTCCTGGTCCGCTACTGCGTCAAGATCAAAAAGGACTCCAGGCACAGCGTCATGGGGGCAAACTACCTCCAGGAACAGACCGCGCCCATGCAGTTTGAAGAGGGACTGGAGTTCGGCGGCAAGCGCGTCGTCCTGATCCTCCTCTTCCTGGCCACCATCGTGCTGAGCGTGGCGGGCTCCCTCCGGTGGGGCTGGGGCCTGCCGGAGATTACCGCGATCTACTTTCCGGTGACCATCATCGGCGTGATCCTTTTCCGCATCAACGTCTCCGCCGCCTGCACCGAGTTCGGCAAGGGCATGGCGGGCGTGATCGCCCCCACCATGGTCATCGGCCTGAGCCGGGCGGTGTCCGTCCTTCTGAGCAGGGGCAATATCACCGACACCATCATCAACGGCATGTCCGGCCTGTTGGAGGGCAAAAGCCCCGTGATCACCCTGCTCATCGTCTACGTCTTTGTTACCTGCTTCAACTTCTTCGTGGCTTCGGGCAGCGGCAAAGCCGTGGTCATGATGCCCATACTCAGCCCCCTGGGACAGGTGCTGGGGATCAACCAGCAGGTCATGGTGCTGGCCTATCAGTACGGAGACGGCTTCACCAACACCTTCTGGCCCACCGCCGCCCTGCTGCAGCTCTCCCTGTGCGGCATGGATTACGGCCGCTGGTTCAAGTTTGCGTGGAAGATCTATGCCTGTCTCATCGCAGCCGGATTCATCCTGATCGTCATTGCAAACCAGATCGGCTACGGGCCCTTCTGAACCGAAAACGGGCCTCCCCAATTTCCCGGAGAGCGGCGCTGCACACGCGCGCCGCTCTCCGGGCTTTTTCGCAGGCCGGCATCCCCCGTCAGTTTCAACGGTCGGCAGGGCGCAAGCCCTGATGATTTCTAGCCATTTTCAACTTGACTTCATATAGGGGCTATGTTATAATTCCAAATTGCGCAGGTGTGCCTGCCGGGGCTGGGAAAGAGAGGCGAAAAGCCCGCTTTCCCTTGCAAATCAAGAGATGGGGGGCGTGCCGGATGTTCTCGGAACGGAAGCAGGGGGCCAAAGTGGTCGGCGTAAAGCAGACCAGGCGGGCCGTCCAGGACGGAACGGCCGCGCAGGTATTCCTGGCGGAGGATGCCGACCCCCGGATTACCCAGCCGGTGGAGGCCCTGTGCGCGGAAAAGGGCGTGCCCGTCCGCCGCTCCGGCTCCATGAAGGAGCTGGGCCGCGCCTGCGGCATCGCCGTGGGCTGCGCCGTGTGCGCGTTGCTGCGGGGCTGAACCCGCCGCATTTTCCTTGATTTTAGCGGAACAAGGAATAATTTCCTGCCGTTTCGTTAAAATATATCATTCAGAACCGAAGAAAGGAGGAAAACCATGCCTACGTTCAATCAGCTCGTCCGCAAGGGCCGCCAGGCCGCGACCTACAAGTCCAATTCTCCTGCCATGCAGAAGGGCCTGAACACCCTGAAGAACCGCGAGACCGACCTGCCTTCTCCCCAGAAGAGAGGTGTGTGCACCGCCGTTCGTACCTCCACCCCGAAGAAGCCGAACTCCGCGCTGCGTAAGATCGCCCGTGTGCGTCTGACCAACGGCTACGAAGTGACCGCTTATATTCCCGGTGTGGGCCACAACCTGCAGGAGCACTCTGTGGTCATGATCCGCGGCGGCCGTGTCAAGGACCTGCCCGGCGTTCGCTACCACATCATCCGCGGCACGCTGGACACCCAGGGCGTCAACGGCCGTATGCAGGCCCGTTCCAAGTACGGCGCCAAGCGACCCAAGGCCGGCAAGAAGTAATTTCGCGGAAATTAGTTCACCCAGGGGCGGCGTACGGCCGTCCGGACCCATTTTACAAGACTTTCTGCGCTGGAAGCGCAAGGCAGTTGTCCTTGCAGAAGCGCTTACCTATATGATAGGTGCGTTTCCCGCGAGGCACTGGACAAGCAGGCACTTGTCTTACACGGGCGGCCCCGGCCGTTCGAGTACCTATGAAATCATACTATGAAGGAGGGAAGCAAAGTGCCCAGAAGAGGAAACGTACCCAAGCGGGAGGTTTTGCCCGACCCGCTGTATAACTCCGTCCTGGTGACCAAGCTGGTCAACAGCATCATGCTGGACGGCAAGAAGGGCGTGGCCCAGAAGGTGGTCTACGGTGCTTTCGACATCATCAAGGAGAAGACCGAGAAGGACCCCCTGGACGTGTTCACCACCGCCCTGGAGAACATCATGCCGTCTCTGGAGGTCAAGGCCCGCCGCGTGGGCGGCGCCACCTACCAGGTGCCGATCGAGGTGCGCCCCGAGCGCCGGCAGACCCTTGGCCTGCGGTGGCTGACCAATTACTCCCGCGCCCGCAGCGAGAAGACCATGAAGGAGCGTCTGGCCGGCGAGATCATGGACGCCGCCAACAACCTGGGCTCCGCGGTGAAGAAGCGCGAGGACACCCATAAGATGGCCGAGTCCAACAAGGCCTTCGCGCACTACCGCTGGTAATTAAGGAGTTAAAGTATGCCTAGGAAAGTTAGCTTAGAAAATACCCGCAACATCGGCATCATGGCCCACATCGACGCCGGCAAGACCACCACCACCGAACGGATTCTTTACTATACCGGCGTCAACTACAAGATCGGCGAGACCCATGACGGCACCGCCACCATGGACTGGATGGCCCAGGAGCAGGAGCGCGGCATCACCATCACCTCCGCCGCCACCACCTGCTACTGGAAGGGCACCAAGGATCAGTTCCCCCAGACCCGGATCAACATCATCGACACCCCGGGCCACGTGGACTTCACCGTGGAGGTGGAGCGCTCCCTGCGCGTGCTGGACGGTTCTGTGACCGTCATGTGCGCCAAGGGCGGCGTGGAGCCCCAGTCCGAAACGGTGTGGCGCCAGGCCGACCACTACAAGGTCCCCCGCATGATCTACGTCAATAAGATGGACATCATGGGCGCCGATTTTTACCACGTGCTGGACATGATCCATGACCGGCTCAAGTGCAACGCCGTGCCCATCCAGCTGCCCATCGGCGCCGAGGAGACCTTTAAGGGCATCATCGACCTGGTGGAGATGGACGCCGACGTGTATTACGACGAGCTGGGCAAGGATATGCGCGTGGAAGAGATCCCCGCCGACATGCTGGAGCTGGCTCAGGAATACCGCACCAAGCTCATCGACGCCTGCGCCGATCTGGACGACGAGATCATGGAGCTGGCCCTGGAGGAGAAGCCCATTCCCCAGGACATGATCCGAAAGGCGATCCGCCGCGGCACCATTGAAAACAAGCTGGTCCCCGTGACCTGCGGCACCTCTTACAAGAACAAGGGCGTGCAGAAGCTGCTGGACGCCATCGTGGACTTCATGCCCTCTCCGGTGGACATCCCTGCCATCAAGGGCGTGAACCCCGATACGGAGGAAGAGGACGAGCGTCCGGCCTCCGACGAGGCTCCCTTCTCCGCGCTGGCCTTCAAGATTGCCACCGATCCCTTTGTGGGCCGCCTGTCCTTCGTGCGCGTGTACTCCGGCGTTCTGAACACCGGCACCAGCGTCCTGAACTCCACGAAGAAGCAGAAGGAGCGCATCGGCCGCATCCTGCAGATGCACGCCAATCACCGCGAGGACATCGAGACGGTTTACTCCGGCGATATCGCCGCCGTCATTGGTTTGAAGAACTCCACCACCGGCGACACCCTGTGTGATGAGAAGCACCCCATCATCCTGGAGTCCATGGAGTTCCCCGAACCCGTGATCCGCGTGGCCATCGAGCCCAAGACCAAGGCGGGCCAGGAGAAGATGGGAATCGCTTTGGCCAAGCTGGCGGAAGAAGACCCCACCTTCAAGACCTACACCGACGAAGAGACCGGTCAGACCATCATCGCCGGCATGGGCGAGCTCCATCTGGAGATCATCGTGGACCGCCTGCTGCGGGAATACAAGGTGGAGGCCAACGTGGGCGCGCCCCAGGTTGCCTATAAGGAGACCATCAAGAAGTCGGTGGAGCAGGATACCAAGTATGCCCGTCAGTCCGGCGGTAAGGGCCAGTACGGCCACGTCAAGATCGTCGTGGAGCCCAACGAGTCCGGCAAGGGCTACGAGTTCCTGAACGAGATCACCGGCGGCGTGATCCCCAAGGAGTATATCCCCGCCGTGGATCAGGGCATCCAGGGCGCTATGCAGGCCGGCGTGCTGGCCGGCTATCCGGTGGAGGATGTGAAGGTCCATCTGATCTACGGCTCCTACCACGAGGTGGACTCCTCCGAGATGGCCTTCAAGATCGCCGGTTCCATGGCCTTCAAGGAGGCCTGCCGCAAGGCCAACCCTGTGCTGATGGAGCCCATCATGAAGGTCTCCGTCATCGTGCCCGACGAGTACCTGGGCAACGTCATCGGCGACCTGAACGGCCGCCGCGGCATGATCCAGGGCCAGGAGAGCCGTCCCGGCGCCACGCAGATCGACGCTCTGGTGCCGCTGGCCAACATGTTCGGTTATGCGACCGACCTGCGTTCCAGCACCCAGGGCCGCGGCCAGTACTCCATGGAGCCCCACAGCTATGTGGAGATCCCCAAGAGCATTGCCGAGAAGATCATCGCCGAGCGCGGGCGGAAGGAAGACTAAGCGCACAGCGTGACGCCGAGGCGCGTGCGCTGTGTGCAGGGCGTCTTCTGCAATAAAAGTATTGCATTTTACACTGCAATGCTATAAAATATCTTCGCATTATTGTGACGATAAAACATGTAATACGTGTATTTAAGGAGGAACATCCAAATGGCTAAGGCTAAATTTGAGCGCAACAAGCCCCATGTCAACATCGGCACCATCGGCCACGTTGACCACGGCAAGACCACCCTGACCGCCGCAATCACCAAGTATCTGGCTCTGAAGGGCCAGGCTCAGTACGAGGACTACTCCAGCATCGATAAGGCCCCCGAGGAGCGCGAGCGCGGCATCACTATCAATACCGCTCACGTGGAGTACGAGACCGACAAGCGGCACTATGCCCACGTCGACTGCCCGGGCCACGCCGACTATATCAAGAACATGATCACCGGTGCTGCGCAGATGGACGGCGCCATTCTGGTCATCGCCGCCACCGACGGCCCCATGGCTCAGACCCGTGAGCACATCCTGCTGGCCCGTCAGGTGGGCGTGCCCGCCATGGTCGTGTTCCTGAACAAGTGCGATCAGGTCGACGACGAGGAGCTGCTGGAGCTGGTCGAGATGGAGGTCCGTGAGGTCCTGTCCAAGTACGAGTTCCCCGGCGACGACATCCCCATCATCAAGGGTTCCGCTCTGAACGCCCTGACCTGCGAGGGCGGCGTGGACGATCCCGACTTTGCCTGCATCAAGGAACTGATGGACGCGGTGGACGATTATATCCCCACCCCCGCCCGTAACGACGACCTGCCCTTCCTGATGCCCGTCGAGGACGTGTTCACCATCACCGGCCGCGGCACCGTGGCCACCGGCCGTGTGGAGCGCGGCATCATTAAGATGAACGAGGAAGTCGAGATCGTCGGCCTGAGCGACGAGAAGAAGAAGACCGTCGTCACCGGCATCGAGATGTTCCGCAAGCTGCTGGACTTTGCTGAGGCCGGCGACAACATCGGCACCCTGCTGCGCGGCGTTGCCAAGACCGACGTGGAGCGCGGCCAGGTCCTCTGCAAGCCCAACTCCATCCATCCGCACACCAAGTTCACCGGCCAGGTCTACGTTCTGTCCAAGGACGAGGGTGGCCGTCACACCCCCTTCTTCAACAACTATCGTCCTCAGTTCTACTTCCGTACCACCGACGTGACCGGCGTCATCTCCCTGCCCGAGGGCGTTGAGATGTGCATGCCCGGCGACAACGTCGACATGAAGGTGGAGCTGATCACCCCCATCGCCATCGAGAAGGGCCTGCGCTTCGCTATCCGCGAGGGCGGCCGTACCGTTGGTTCCGGCGTCGTTATCGACATCGAGGAGTAATCCAGGCATCATAAAGCGGGGCGGCCCTTCCGGGCCGCCCCGCTTGCTTGCCGGCAGGCGTGTTGTCCCTTGCCGGCCCGGGGTACCGCCGATTCCTGCCCTATCGTACAGGCAGAGCGAAAACAGCCTTGTTCCTTTGGACGCGGTGTGCTACAATAAGGTCTGCGGAAGAAGCCGCCCTGCGCGCTCTTCTGCAGACTCTGCCGCAGAAACTGCGTCCGTGAAGGGCACAGGATATCGCATAACACTGCGTCAGATCCTTATGCCGGGACACCGGAACGGGATCTGCGGGCCGAGGCGTCCAAGGCCTGCGGCCTTGCCTGGTGCGCATTACATGTAAGCGGTGAAACGGAAAGGAGAAAAACGCGTGCTCACAAATTTGACGGCCTCTACCGAGGAGACTCAGGAGGCGTTCGAGACGCTGGTAGGGGCGATCAAGGGCTTGGACCTGTGGCATATCGCAACGATCGTGCTCCTGCTGCTGGCCTGTATGGTGGTGATGAAGGTACTGCTCCGGCTTTTGGACCGCACGTTCCGGCGGCTGGAGGTGGAAAAAAGCCTGCATACCTTCGTACGCGCCGCTCTGCGGGTTTTTCTTTGGATTATCACCATTTGTCTGGTGCTGGGCTATATCGGAATTCCCATGACCAGCCTGATCGCAGTCCTGAGCGTGCTGGGCCTGGCCATCACGCTGGCGGTCCAGGGGTCCCTGTCCAATTTGGCGGGCGGCATCCAGGTGTTGGTATCCAAGCCCTTCAAAGCCGACGATTACATTGAGGTGGGCTCGGTCGGCGGCACCGTGGCAGAGGTCGGGTTAGTATATACCAAGCTGCGCACCATCGACAACAAGATCATTTCCATCCCGAACGGGCAGATTTCCGGGGAAAAGATCGTCAACTACAGCACAGAAGAAAAACGCCGGGTGGATCTGACCTTCAACACCTCCTATGACGATGCGCCCGAGCGCGTGACCGCCTGCATCCGGGATGTGATCGGCGCCCACCCGAAGGCCTTTTTTACGCCGGAGCCCTTTGTGCGGGTCTCAGCCTATCAGGCCAGCAGCGTGGAATATACCGTGCGGGTCTGGTGTGCCACGGAGGATTATTGGGCGCTGTATTTCGACTTGCTGGAGCAGGTCAAGGCCGCCTTTGACCGTGCGGGCATTGAGATGACCTATAACCACCTGAACGTGCACATGGTGGATCATAGGAAATAAACGGGCGTGTTGGGAAAGGAGAAAAACAAAATGACGGATTACACAACGGCAGGCCGTGGCCTGAAGACCATGTTTATCGGGGAGATTGTCTGCCTGTTCAGCTTTATCCCTTTTGTAGGGCTGATTGGCCTGATCGTGACTCTGGTGGGGCTGAATACGGCGTCCAAAGCACATCCGGGCTATAAGACGGCCTTCACCATCGCGATCGTAAACATTGTTGTCAGCCTTCTTTGTGTGTTCCTCGGCCCGCTGAGCATCCTGGTGAGCATCCTCAGCGTCGTTATGGTCTATATGATCTGCACCACCAGCGCAGAGCTGCTTTGTGAAAAGGGCGATGCGGAGCAGGCGGCCCGGGCGCAGACGGTTTGGAAGATCTACACAGGATGTCTGGTCGTCAGCATCGTGTGCACCATCCTGGCGCTGATCCCCTTCATCAATGTCCTGGCTGCGGCGGTGAGCGTCGTCACCGTTATCGTACAGCTGGTGGGCGGGATCCTCTATCTGGTCTTTCTGTATAAGGCGTCCGATTCCCTTCAGCGTTGAGGCTGTCCCGTGTGGGCTGAGGAGCAGGCTCCGCCGTGTACGTGCCCGGACCCTACTTTGCACCTATGAGCGCAGGAGCCTGCAAGACTTTCTTGACCAACTCAAACGCGGCGCTCCGGCGAGCGCCGCGTTTCAGCGGTCGAAAAAGGCCCTCCCGCAGGGAGTCCCGCCGCCCGCAGGCGGCGGAATAAAAGGAAATCCCGTCCGTTCCAAGGACATGTGCCTTGGAACGGACACTTCTCACGAAATTTTCGCCGACAATTTTGTAAGAAATCGAGGTGAAAATTTCGTGTATTTCTTCTCGAAAAAGTGGCAAAGCCACTTTTCGAGAGGCTCAAACGCGGCGCTCTGGCGAGCGCCGCGTTTGCCTTGGTAGTACCGCAGGCAACCCCCGGCTAAGCCGGGGGTAAAAAAGTAGCTTATAGCGAGGAGAAAAGTAGAAAAGAAAAAGGCTCCCTGTTAAAGTAAAAGTGGTTTGCCGACCACACAACTACGA
>NZ_JANGBE010000031.1:0-47655 GCF_024462255.1 Flavonifractor sp. DFI.6.63
CTGTTTTCCGCTTCCAGCTTCCGCAGCTTTGCCGCAGCTTTTTCCTCCTCGTTGTATTCGGCAGGAGAGCGGCGTTTCCCCCGGCGGTCAAGCAACCCGGCTTCTCCCTGCTCCTGATATTTTTTGACCCAGTTATAGATCTGCTGGTAGGTGATTTTGTACTGCTCGCTGGCCTGCCGGTAATCCAACCGGTGCCCGATGCAATATAACACTGCCTGCAATTTTTCTTCGTACGATAATTTCTTCTTTTCGGCCATACCGCTTTCCTCCTGCGCTCTGCGCGTTTTGAAGTCCCTATGGCCTTGATTATACAACGTAATCCATTGCTGCAAAACCGCATGGGAGGAAATCCCGTATTTTCGGCACATGGCGTCCAGCGACCCTTCTCCGCTTAAAATAGTCCTCCACGGCCACCAGCTTGAGCGACGACGGGTAACTGGTAAATCCCTTTTTCGGATGCAGACCCGCAGGCCCCTCCGTCTGATATTTCCGCAGCCATGCCTGGAAGGTGCTCAATCGTATGCCTAACTCTTCCCGAATCTGTGTGGAACCCTTACGGATTGCCAGGTAGTCTTCCACGGCCTGAATCTTTAGTTCCGGCGGTATGTTGCTTTTTAAACTCATGATAATTGTTCCCTCCGTTTCGACAGCTTTGTTTCTTCCGCTGTCTACTTTATAGGGAGCATATCACTTTTGGGCGCGCCGCCGTTTTATGTCCTCAGACTATCGGATCAGCACGTCCTCTAAAAGCACTGCCCCGATCAGACCGGTACCCAGCACGATCAGAGCCATCGTTTGCAAATGCTCTGCGTAGTCGTAGAGCAATACGGTCTCATATGTATAGCCGCCGGCCCATACCAAAAGCACCAGAGCGGAAGCGAGCAGCGCACAGGTCAGCAGCACGCAGCGGGTGAGTACATAGCGGGGGATCGGGTGCATGGAGGCCAGCCGTTGGAAAAAGCGCATCGTACCCTCCTTCGTGTTACAGTATGCGCCTATGATAGCAGGCGAAGAGAAACAAAACAATACAAAATTATAGGCAAAAAATCAAAATGTTAGCGACTGGATTCGACCAAAAACTTCAAGATCTGAAAGATGGGTTTACAGAAAACAAAATTTGAGAAATTATGAAGACCATTGTGTCGAAGAATGCGATAGAATTCAATTTGCAAATTCTGGAAATTACTATATAATGTAGTTACGAACCGAAGCGCTGGGAGGAGGTACACAAAATGAGGGAACTGCTTGTCGATACCTGCCGTACGGAGGATGAGGCGGGAGCAAACCATACCTTCGCGTATTATATCCTGGTGGACCAAATGGAATTGGGCGACGGCTTCGCCTGTGAAAGCTACGGCGTCAAGGTGGTGGGGGAAGAAGGGGAGACGGCCTGCGTCCCCCACATCACCGTCAGTGTGACTCGGATCGACGCATTGATGGAGCTGCTCCGGCGCAATACCGTCACACCGGCCACCCTGCGGGATGTCGTGGACGACTGGCTTTGAAACGAGAGGACACAAAGGACCGTGCGGCTGAGCCGCACGGTCCTTTGTGTTGACAGGAAGGGAAAAATCGGCTATGCTGGATGCAGTGTGTCTTGCAAACAATCCAAGGAGGGGTATGCTTGAACGAGAGAGAGACGTTTGCATCCCGGCTGGGCTTTGTGCTGATTTCTGCCGGATGCGCCATCGGATTGGGGAATGTGTGGCGCTTTCCCTATATTGTGGGGCAGTACGGGGGCGCAGCGTTTGTGCTGATCTATCTGGTGTTTCTGGTGATCATGGGGCTGCCCATCATGGCTATGGAGTTTGCAGTGGGCCGTGCCAGCCGGAGGAGCATCGCCGGGTCCTTTCATGTGCTGGAACCTAAGGGGAGCAAATGGCACTGGTACAGTTAGTTTGGTATGGCGGGCAATTATATGCTGATGATGTTCTATACCACCGTGGCCGGCTGGATGATCCTCTATTTTGTCAAGATGGCCCGGGGGGACTTTGTGGGGCTGGATACGGCCGGTGTGGCGGAGCAGTTTGGGACTTTGATGGGTCAGCCGAGCGTAATGCTGGCCTTTATGGGGATCGTGGTGCTGCTGGGCATGGGTGTGTGTGCCCTTGGGCTGCAGAACGGTGTGGAAAAGATCACGAAAGTTATGATGGTCTGCCTGCTGGTCATTCTGGTCGTGCTGGTGGTCCGCGCCGTGACGCTGCCCGGCGCGGCGGCAGGATTGGAGTTCTACCTCAAACCCGACTTCCGGCACCTGATGTACGCCTCCGACGGCAGCCTCCGACTGGGAGAGGCCATCTTTGCCGCCATGGGACAGGCCTTTTTTACCCTTTCCCTGGGGATCGGGGCGATGGCCATTTTTGGAAGCTATATCGGTAAGGAGCAGCGCCTGTTCGGCGAGGCCATCAATGTGGGCATCTTGGATACGTTTGTGGCCTTTGTGGTGGGCTTGGTCATTTTTCCTTCGGCGTTTGCCTTTGGCGTGACGCCGGATGCGGGTCCGAATCTGATTTTCATCACCCTGCCCAATGTGTTCAACTCCATGCCCGGCGGACGTCTGTGGGGCGCGCTGTTTTTTGTGTTTATGTCCTTTGCGGCACTGTCCACAGTCATCGCCGTGTTCCAAAATATCATAACGTTTCCGATGGATAAATACGGATGGAGCCGAAGAAAAGCGGTTTTAGTGAACCTTGTAGCGATCTTCCTGCTCTCGCTGCCCTGCCTGCTGGGCTTTAATCTGTGGTCCGGCTTTCAGCCGTTCGGCGCGGGGTCCAGTGTGCTGGATCTGGAGGATTTCATTTTGTCCAACAACCTGCTGCCGCTGGGCTCGCTGGTGTATCTGCTCTTCTGCGTGTCCCGGAAGGGCTGGGGCTGGGAGAATTTCCTGGCGGAGTGCGATACCGGGAAAGGGATCCGATTCCCGAGCCGGGTACATTTTTACATGACCTGGGTCCTGCCTTTTATTGTACTGATCATCTTCGTTATGGGGTATTGGGAAAAGTTCAAGCCCGCCATTCTGGCGCTGTTTGGGAATTGAACTGCAGCTGGGCGCAGTCCTTTCGGACCGCGCCCAGCTGTTTTATTGGGCGTAGAACTCCGCCACGGCGGCAAAATAGGCGTCAATATTCTCCCACTTGGACATGGGGGGGATATCGCAGCCGGAGGAGATGACGAAGTTGGGGTATTTGCAGCATTTTTCCATAACGGCCAGCGTGGCGGTACGGATGGATTGCGGCGTACCGTTGCGGAACTCGCCCGCAGGGTCCACATTGCCCATGGCCACGATGTCGGAGGGGATGTGGGGCATCATTTCAGCCATGTCGATCGCGTTGCCGAAGTGGAGGATCTTGGCGCCTACGGAAAGAATGGAATCGATGGTGAGGATGGTGGTGTTGCCGCAGTTGTGGTAAACCACGATGAAATGCTCGTCCTGCACCGCATCCACGATGCGCTTGCAGTAATCCGCTGAGAACGCCTGCGCCAGAGCGGGAGAGAGCAGGCCGGCCAAGGGCTCGGCAATGACCACGCCGTGAGCGCCCACGGCCTTGTAGGCCTTGATATAGTCGATCAGAAAGGAGGTGGCCTTTTCCAGAACGGTGTGGACCATATCCGGCTCAGAGTAGCAGTAGACCATAGCCTCGGTCACATCCAGCAGGCGGCCCGCCAGGGAAAAGGGGCCGATGACTCCGGCCAGGACGGGACGGTCGGTGATGCGCGTACAGGCCTTCTCAATGGCCTCGATGTAGATACGGGTGCGGCCCGCGCCGATGGGCGGGATGGTCAGAGCTTCCGCCGCCGCCTCATCGGAGAGGATGCTCCCCACTACGGTGGGCACCTCGTCGTCCGTGAAGCGGATCTGGGAGCCGAAGCATTCGGCCTCCACCGACAGATCCATCAGACTCACGGAGGCGCCGGAGGGGACCCGCTGGGCCACCAGCTCCATGCCGCGGGCCTGGAGCGCACTGCTGGAGATCAGGTCCCGTACGGTGACGCCCATGAGCTGCACGGCGGGAAAGGAGAGCACGGGAGTCGTCTTTTTGGGGGCGGTCGTCTTGAGCGAGTCCACCCATTCATACATGTTGCGTTTCATGATCGGCCTCCTGACTGTATCGTATGATACGATCAGGTTACCACAGGAGGGGCCGCTGTGTATGGTAATTTGCCATGTCTTTTGGAACATCTTTGCAAAAAACGTGCGCTTCCAAAGGAAGCGCACGTTTTTAAAGGTGGGTCTCTATTTATCCAGGCGGCGGACCAGTTCCTTGGAGCAGAAGGTGGCCACGTCGTCGGCGTAGGTGCCCGCGCCGAAGCCGGCATCATAGCCCAGCTCTTTTGCCAGAGCGTGGGTAATACGGGCGCCGCCGCAGCAGAAGATGTACTTCTCGCGCACGCCCTCGGCCTCCGCCAGCTCGATGAGCTCGGTCAGGTTCTGGATGTGCACGTCCTTTTGCGTAACCGTCTGGGAGACCAGCAGCACATCGGCGTTGACCTCGGCGGCCTTACGGAGGAAGTCCTCGTTGGGGATCTGGCTGCCCAGGTTGTAGGCTTCGATCATCTCGTAGCGCTCCAGGCCGTAGTGCCCGGCAAAGCCCTTGCGGTTCATGATGGCGTCAATGCCCACGGTGTGGGCGTCGGTGCCGGTGGAGGCGCCGATGACCACCATTTTGCGGCCCAGCCGCTCTTTGAGGAAGTTGTCGGTCTCATGCATGTCCATGACCTCGTCGGTAACGGTCTGGACCACGATCTCATTGTAGTTGATGGTATGCGTCAGGGAGCCGTAGACCACGTAGAAGGTAAAGTTCTCGTCCAGTTTCTGCCGCAGCGCCACGTTGGGGTCGGCCAGGCCCATCTTCTGGGCGACAAGCACGGCGGCGGCCGCGCCCTTGTCGTCATCCTTAACGGGCAGGGTGAAGGAGGTCTGCACCTTGCCGTCGTTCATGGTGTCGCCGTAGGGTTTCAGCCGGGTCAGGTCCAGAGTGGTGTCCAGGTCCTTGTCGCGGATTTGATACAGTCCGGAACTCATTTGCCGGCACCCCCTTTCATCATGGGCGCAAGGAAGGGGTTGAAGTACCCCGGCGCCTTGCTCACGACGCCGTCCAAGCCCTTGCCGCCGTCGCGGGGGCGCTTGATGTCGGCAAAGATGCCCCGCTCCAGGGTCTCGAAGATACCCAGCTGCTCGATCTGGGCCAGCAGGTCGGTAGCCTTGTGCAGCACTTCATTGGCGCGGTTCTGCATGATGCCGCCGTCCTTGAAGACCAGCTCATTGCCCAAGTCCTGCATGGTGCGGAAAATGTACTGAGCATTCTGGATGGCCAGGAAGCGGTCGGACAGGAAGGGGGTGTGGATGGCCTCGGTCATCATGCCCAACAGATGGATCTTCTGGCCAGTGAGGATGGTGACCATGTTGAACAGAGCGTCCTGCACATGGCCGCGGAAAATGTTGCCGGTCATGAACTTCGTGGGAGGCATGTACTTCAGCGGAGCGTTGGGGAAGATCTCGCGGGCCATTTCCGCCTGAGCCAGCTCGTAAAGGAAGCCGTTCTCCACATCGGGATCGATCTCAAAGGCATGACCCAGACCCATCTGCTCCTCCGGCAGGCCCGCCCGCAGGGCGAACTGCTCGTTGAGGAACTGGGAAGCCAGAACGGTGTGGGCCTCCTCCACCGCGTCGGCGGTGGTCAGGTAGTTGTCCTCGCCGGTGTTGATGACCACGCCCGCGTAGGCGTTGATGGCGCGGGAGAAGTTCTGGTCCACCAGGGTGCGCTGCATGTTGATGTCGCGGAAGAGGATGCCGTACAACGCGTCGTTGAGCATCACGTCCAGCCCTTCGAAGGCGCCCATGGCGGCGATCTCGGGCATGCACAGGCCGGAGCAGTAGTTGCACAGGCGGATGTAGCGGCCCATCTCCTCGCCGACCTTGTCCAGGGCCTCGCGCATCAGGCGGAAGTTCTCCTGGGTGGCGTAGGTGCCGCCGAAGCCCTCGGTGGTGGCGCCGTAGGGCACGTAGTCCAGCAGGGACTGGCCGGTGGTACGGATGACGGCGATGACGTCGGCGCCCTGGCGGGCGGCGGCGGTCGCCTGCGTAATATCCTCATAGATGTTGCCGGTGGCCACGATCAGATAGATCCACGGGCCCTGCTTTTCGCCTCCGTGGGCGGCAATGAAGTCCTCACGGCGCTGACGGCGGGCCTTGATGCGCGCCAGAGCATCCGTAACGATGGGGGCGATCACGTCGTGGATGGCGGCCTCGTCATGAGCGCTCAGAGCGGTCAGATCCAGCTTGCCCCCGGCGATGTCCTCGGCGATCGCCTGGGGGTCCTTGCCGGTCTCCAGCATGGCGTTGCCCAGCCAGAAGGCCGCGCCCTGGGCCAGAGCACCCTTGTCCATCAGGTGCTCCACCACCACGTTGGGCAGGGGAACGTCGGATTCGTCCACTCCGTCGATGCCCAACAGGCGGCAAATGGTACGCTCCACGGCCACCGTAGTATAGCCGTCGATAAAACGCTGGGTATCGTCCGCTACCCGGGAGGCGTGCTGGCGGGCCTGCGCCACCAGATCAAAATCAAGATTCAGCTTGGATTCCAAATGCACTCACTTCCATTCTGTGTGTCAGTCAAAAGGGGGGAGCGGACCGCCGCCGCAGCAGCGGCCCGCCCGCAGGAGGAGAGAGGAGGTACTTATTCGTGGTGGGAGCGCTTATGACGCTCCAGATTGGCCGGCTCCATGGACAGAGCCTGGCCGCGCTCCAGACCGGCCACACCCATCAGCTCCACCTTGCGTTTGCCCTCGCGCTCGGCCTTGCAGTACTCGCACTGGCAGGTCTCCTCGTAATGCTCGGGCTCGGTGTAGGTGGTGATGACGCCCTCGTAGTTGCGCAGGATGACCTTGTGCGGCGTCTGGGAGATGACGTACTGCGGCATGACCGGGGTCTTGCCGCCGCCGCCGGGGGCGTCCACCACGAAGGTGGGCACACAGAAGCCGGAGGTATGGCCGCGCAGAGCCTCGATGATCTCAATGCCCTTGCTGACGGGGGTGCGGAAGTGCTCCAGACCCATGGACAGGTCGCACTGGTAGATGTAGTAGGGACGCACACGGATCTTGACCAGCTCGTTGACCAGCTTCTTCATCACGTGCACGCAGTCGTTGATGCCGGCCAGCAGCACGCTCTGGTTGCCCAGGGGGATGCCGGCATCGGCCAGCATGGCGCAGGCCTTGGCGGCCTCGGGGGTGATCTCGTTGGGGTGGTTGAAGTGTGTGTTCAGCCAGATGGGGTGATACTTCTTCAGCATGTTGCACAGCTCGGGCGTGATGCGCTGGGGCAGGACCACCGGGGTACGGGAGCCGATGCGGACGATCTCCACGTGGGGGATCTCGCGCAGCTTGGCGATGATGTACTCCAGGCGCTCGTCAGAGCAGAGCAGCGCATCGCCGCCGGAGAGCAGAACGTCCCGGATGACAGGGGTGTTGCGGATGTACTCGATGGCCTGATCCACCTGATCCACGGGCATGCCCGCGTCATGCTGGCCGGCGAAGCGGCGGCGGGTGCAGTGACGGCAGTACATGGAGCACTGGTCGGTGATCAGCAGCAGGCAGCGGTCCGGATAACGGTGGGTCAGACCGGGCGCCGGGGAGTCCTCATCCTCGTGCAGGGGGTCCAGCAGGTCGGAGTCGGCCTGGTGCAGCTCCTTGGCGGTAGGAATGGCCTGCAGCCGGACGGGATCGCGGGGATCACCGGGCTGGATCAGAGACAGATAGTAGGGGGTGATGGCCATGCGCAGGGTGCCCAGGCAGGCCTTGACGCCCTCTTCCTCTTCGGGGGTGAGCTCCACGTACTTCTTCAGGTCCTCCAGGGTCTCGATACGGTTTTTGACTTGCCAGTGCCAGTCGTTCCACTCTTCATCAGAAACGTTGGGGAACAGGATATGGCGACGGGATTCGATCATAATAAGAGCACCGCCTTCTACATAATTTTGATGGACCGGGGCCGGGTCCCCGGCGCCTTACAGAGGTTCCGCCGTTTTGCGGCGGGCGGGGGATCGCGCCCCCTCAGACGTATTTGGCCTGGAAATAGGAGCGCAGCTTCTCGTTCTCACGCAGTTCGCTCAGGGTGATCTCCGCGTGGCCCTTGGTGTAGCCGTTGCCCACGATCATGGTCACGTCTTTGCCTACGCCCTCGGCGCCCAGAGCGGCCTTGGTGAAGGACGTGGCCATGGAGAAGAAGTAGACGGTGCCGCCGTCCCGCACGGGGAGGATGCAGCTCATCTCGCAGTTCTTCACGTTGACCACGCAGATGGACACGTCGTATTCCTGCCCGCCGTTGGCCTCCAGCGCGGCTTCCAGTACCGCCACCGGCTCGGTGGCGCTGACCACGATGGCCTCATGGCACAGGCGCAGACGTTTGAGCAGGCGTGCGTCCTCGTTGCTGATGACCAGCGCGACTACGCGGCCGGTAGCGCCGCAGCGCTTCATGGCCTCATAGCAGCAGAGCATGCCGCTCTTGCCCGCGCCGCCCAGGATGAGAACGCTGTCGCCCCGGTTGACCAGCTTGCGGGTCTGGGCGGGGGCGCCGGCCACGTCCAGGGCGGCCAGAGCCAGTTCCTCGCTCATGTCGTCGGGAAGCTTGGCGTACAGGCCGGACTCGAACAGGATGGCCTGGGCATCCACCTCCACCCGGTCAATATCCTGGTGGATCGCGAGGATCTTGTTAATCTTCAGGGGGGTCATGGACAGGGAGACCAGAGAGGCGATGCGGTCGCCCTCCTTCAGGTCGATCTTCCCCTTCAGATCGTCGCCCAGCTGGGCGACCGTACCCATAAACATGCCGCCGGAGCCGGTAACGGGGTTTTGCTGCTTGCCGCGCTCCGCCACGATCTCCAGGATCTTGGCTCCGATTTTCTCATCGTCGTGTCCGGCCTCGTTGGCGATCTGGGTAAAGGAAGCCGAGTCGATGTTCAGGGCGGAGACGTTCACCAGGATCTCGTTGGAGTAGATCTCGTCCATATTGTTATCGATACGGTAGGCCGCCTGGGTCAGGACGCCCTTGGGCTCGATGACCCGGTGAGAGCCGTACCGATTGCCTTTTTTCTGCATGGGTCCACCTCCCGCTTGGAAGGGAGCGGGCCGCGGCCCGCTCCCCCGTATCTTGTTGATTAGATGTACTTCTCCTCGAACAGCTTGCGGATCTTGGCATTCTCCCGCAGCACGTTCAGGGTGATCTCGGCGTGGTTCTTGGTGTAGCCGTTGCCCACGATCATGGTCACGTCCTTGCCGATGCCCTCGGCGCCCAGAGCGGCCTTGGTGAAGGAGGTGGCCATGGAGAAGAAGTAGACCAGACCGTCGTCGCGGACAGGCAGGATGGCGGCCATTTCGCAGTTCTCAATGTTCACGCAGCAGATGGAGATATCGTACTCCTTGCCGCCGGTGATGGCCAGAGCGGCCTCCATGACCTCGACGGGCTTGGTGCAGTCGGCCACGATCACGTCGGTGTAGACGCCCAGGTCGATCAGACCCTGGACCTGCTTGGGATTGCGGACAACGCCGACGACCTTGCCGTTGGGGCCGACCTTCTTGAGCGCCTCGTAAGCGCACAGAACGCCGGACTTGCCGTTGGCGCCCAGGATCAGCACATCGTCGCCCTCCTTGGGCAGCTTGCGGGCCTGCGCGGGAGCGCCGGCCACGTCCAGGGCGGCCAGGGCCAGAGGCTCGCTCATATCGTCGGGCATCTTGGCGTAGATGCCGCTCTCGAACAGAATGGCCTGAGCGTCCACGTCCACACGGTCGATCTCCTTGTGGATGGCCTTGATCTTGTTGATCTTCAGGGGGGTCAGGGAGAGGGAGACCAGGGAGACGACCTTGTCCCCCTCCTTCAGATCGATTTTGCCCTTCAGATCGTCGCCGATCTTGGCCACGTTGCCCATGAACATGCCGCCGGAACCGGTGACGGGATTCTGCTGCTTGCCGCGCTCGGATACGATGCCCATGATCATTTCGCCGATCTTCTGCTCGTCCCCGCCGCAGGCGTCGGAGATCTGAGTGAAGGAGGCGGAGTCGATGTTCAGGGCGGTCACATTGCACAGGATCTCATTGGAGTAGATCTCGTCCATGTTGTTGTCGATTTTGTAAGCCGCCTGGGTCAGAACGCCCTTGGGCTCAATGACGCGGTGGGTGCCGTACTTGTTGCCTTTTTTCTGCATAGTAAATTCCTCCTGCTTCAATTGTTCGGTCTGTGGGATAGTTCGGGTTGGGGAGAATTGGGTCTGTGCGTTGGTTGGGGAGATTGGGTCTGTGCGCTGCGTTTGGTTGGGGAGTTTTTGCCTGGTTGGGGAGATCGGGTTTCCAGCTTGGGAAATCGGGTTTTCGGTTGGGGAGATTGGGGTTCCAGTTTGGGAAATAAGGGATTCCAGGTTGGGGAGTGTTTTGTGGGTGCGGTTGGGAAATTCCCGTGGATTACTTGTTCAGCGACAGGATCGCGCGGGCCTCGTCGGGGGTGGCGATCTCGCGGCCCAGTTCCCTGGCCAGGCGCACGACCTTTTCCACCAGCTGGCCGTTGCTCTTGGCGGGAACGCCGCGGGAAAGGTTCAGGTTGTCCTCAAAGCCGACCCGGACGTTGCCGCCCATGGCGATCGCGGCGGCGGCCAGCGTAAAGGCGTTGCGGCCGATGCCGGTGGCGGTCCAGGTGGAGCCGGCGGGGATCATCTTGACCAGATAATCCAGGTGGCCCGGCGTGGCGGGGGTGCAGCCGGGAACGCCCAGCACGAAGTTGAACTGCATGGGCGCGCCGGGGACCTGCCCCTTCTTGGCCATGGTCAGGATGGTGTCCAGATGGCCGATCTCAAAGCACTCGTATTCGGGCTTGATGTTGTTTTCCAGCATCCGCTTGCCGAACGCGCGCATGGTGGGCATGTCGTTGACAAAGATATCGTCGCCGAAGTTGCAGGTGCCGCAGTCCAGGGTAGCCATCTCGGGGAAGAGCTCGGTGGGCTGCAGGCGCTCCTCCGGGGTCATGCCGGTGGCACCGCCGGTGGAGGGAATCAGAATGACGCCGGGGCAGGCTTCCCGGATGGCGTCCATAATGACGCGGAAGCGCTCCTTGTCCTGCGTGGGGGTCCCGTCGTCCCAGCGGACGTGGACGTGGATGATGGCCGCGCCGGCATCGAAGGCGCTCTTGGCCTCACGCACCATCTCTTCGATGGTATAGGGGACGGCAGGATTCTGCTCCTTGGTGACCTCTGCGCCGCAGATGGCCGCTGTAATGATGAGCTTTTCCATAAAATACCTCCTCCAAAAAAGTACGCGCCGACCCGTCTGGAAAAAAACCGACGGGACAGCGCTCCACAAAAACAAAAAACGCTATTTATGACCAACAGGACCGTGCTTCGGCTCTGTCCATCATAAATAGCGCTTCATGTTACTCATGACAATCCGTAAGCGCTGGGCCCACGGCTCAGGGGGAGGGTTGTACGGTACGCGTCCCCCTTCGGCGGCACACACATTCACAGGCCGCATCGGGCTCGCCCGCCCTTGCCATCGTGCCTGTTACCTTGTGCTCCGCGCCTCTATCCATGCATGTTATTTACTTGTTTACAAAGTCAATATATCCCAAAGCATGGTATTTGTCAACACTTTTTTTGTACAAATTTGTGCTGAAAAAATTGACAGAAAAAACGAACTACAGGTCGGCCTGGAACAGCTCCATCAGCTCCGGGTCCAGCTTCAAAAGGCGGCATACCCGCAGGGCGTCCCGGGGGCAGGGCGCTCCCGGAGGGGCGGGCAGCAGGCGGTAATCCATCCGGCGGGCGATGCGGCGGCGGGGGTCGTCATGCTCGTCCCCGTCGATCTCCCGTACCAGCCCGGCCACCTGATAGTGGGCGGTGGCCACGTCGGACACGCCGTCGTAGTGGGTGGTCATCAGGGCCACGCAGTCCAGGGTGCCCAGGTGGCGCACCAGGGCGCGGGCCAGGGCGGCCCCCTCCTGAGGGTTGGTGCCCCGGGCAAACTCGTCCAGCGCCACAAAGAAGAAGCTGCCCCGGGTGTGCTGGAGCAGGCGGTCCAGCAGGTGGACCTCCTTGCCGAAGGAGGACAGGCCGCCCGCGCCGGGGCCGCTGTCCGCCAGAATGAGGGACACATGGTGGAACAGGGGCAGGCGGGCCTCCTCCGCGAAGACGAAAAAGCCGCACTGAAACAGGAGCAGGGAGAGCACCACGGAGCGCAGGGAGACCGTCTTGCCGCCCATATTGGCGCCGGTGATCACGGTGCAGCCCTTGTTCAGTTCCAGATCCAGCGGGGTAAAGGCTTCCCCGCGGGCAAGCAGGTCTTCGGCCACCTGGGGGTGGCGCAGGCCGCGCAGGGTGATGGAGCCGTCCCGGGAGAACACGGGGCGGCGGCAGCCGTACCGCCGGGCCAGCTTGGTCTTGGCGAAGATCAGGTCCAGACGTCCCAGCGCGTCCATGTTGGCCAGAAAGTCCGCCTTATATTCCATCAGTTTGCAGGTCAGGTCCCGGCGCACCAGCAGCTCCAGCTGGTCCTCCCGCACGGCCAGCTCCCGCCGCTGCTCCAGAAGGGCGGGCTTTTCCGCCTCCGAGGCGGCGCGGATGGTCTTTTCCAGCCTGGCCTTCTGCTCGCGCAGGGGGCCGAGACCGGGGTGGTAGGAGCTCAGCACCGAAAAGGCGGGAAGGCGGCGGCCGTCCGGGTCCACCAGGGCGAGGGCCGCGTCCATGGGAGGGAACGCGATCCCGGCAAAGGGGGGCAGGGCCGCGTAGGCCTGCTGCACCTGCTCCAGCGTGACCAGGAAATGTTTGATCTCAAACAGCTCCACCAGGTCAAAAGGGTTGCCGGGGTCCCGGTCGAAGCTGCCGCGGATATCATGGAACAGGGGCAGGCAGCGGGTCACGCCGCGCAGGGGGGGCTCCTTGGGCCGGACGGCCTTGGGCGCGTCGCAGCAGCAGGGCTGCTCCTCCGGCTCGGGGAGCTGCTTGGCGTCCCAGAGCGAGAGGGAGAGGGCCAGATTGTCCAGCTCGTCGGCCAGGGCGGCTTCCTCCCCGGGGCCGTACCACCGGGGGGCGCGGGCGGCGGCGCGGCCGAAGGGGGACAGGGGGACCAGCCGGTCCAGCACCCATTGCAGGCCGGAATGTTCGCGCAGCTCGTGAGTCAGTTCCATGGTTACTCCTCCTTCACGTTCACCACCGGCAGGTCCAGGACCCGCCGGAGGGCGGAGACGAATTGATCGGGATCGAAATGCCAGCCGTAGGCCGACCAGGGATTGGCCGCCACGGCGGCGATGGTCAGCTCCCGCCGCACCGCCAGGGCGCCGCCGGAGCGGAGGAACAGATCCCAGGCCGCCCGTCCGGCCAGCACGTGGGTGGCGTCGGCCGCCACCAGGGTCAGGGGCGCGCCCCGGCGGGCCAGGGTCTTGAGCAGCGGGTCGGTGATCCCGCCCGCCGCCCACAGCACGCAGCGCCGGCGGGGCAGCTTGTTCCAGCGGGGGGCGCCGGCCTCGTCCAGAGGCAGCTCCAGCGGCGCGCCCTCGGGCGTGAACAGGGCAAAGCGGGACGCGCAGGCGTCCAGCGCGGCGCAGAGGGCGGGGTGCTCCGGGCGGCGGCTGGCAAACAGGGCGCAGGTGTGGGCGGTCTCGGCCACCACAAGGTCCATGTCCCGGTCCAGCGAAGCGCCGGTACACAAAAGCGCGGCGCCCTCGATCCCGGCCCCGGCCAGCGACTTGCGCCCGGCGGCCCCGTCGATGAGCACCCGGTCCGCCCCCAGGGATGCAAATACCTCGCACAGTGGCGGCAGCTGCCCGGCGGCGGAGGGTCCCGCCAGCTGGATATACCCGTCGGACAGGGCGCGGAAGACGCCCACCTCGCCCAGCGGGGTCATCACGTCGGTCAGGCAGGCCACTTCCACCGTCACGTCGCACAGCGGCAGCATGCCCCGGGCCGTGGCGAACAGGTCGCCGGCTTTGATGTACAGGTCGGGCTTTTCCGTGCCCGTCACCAGGTCGGTGCCTTCGCCGTCCCGGCCCACCGAGGTCAGGCCCAGGCACTCCTCCTCCAGCTCCGCCATCAGGCGGCGCATGGCGGTGGTCTTCCCCGCGTTCTTGCACAGCCCGATCACCGTTACCGGGGACGCGTCCCCCACCAGGGGGGCCAGGAGCTTTTTCAAAAAATGCACCTCCATCGCGCAGGAAATCCTGCGCCGTTCGCCGGCATGGCGCGCCATGCCGGCGGAAATACGCATTGCGGCCGTGGCCGAATCCGATCCGGACGGTTCCAAAGGGCCGTTCGACCCCAGCGCGGTTGATTCAACAGAGAGTATTATAGAAGCCTTTGGACGATTCTGTCAATGGGGGGGCGCGTTTCCGCCGGGCGCCCCAGAAAACAACAGAGCCGGGGCCCGTTCCGGCCGCCGGCTCTAGCGTTTCATTTGTTCCGCGAGGTTGACGAGCGCATCCAGCTGCTTGGCGTCCAACGCCTTTAAAGCGTCCATCAGCCGGTGCAGCTGCTGGGGACAGGGAGTTTCATCATCGAAAAACTCCCGGGGCGTGATGCCCAAATAGTCACAGATTGCAAAAAATACAGGAAAGGGCGGAAGGATTTCGCCCCGCTCTACCTTGCTGATGTAGGATTTGCTCATGTGCAGCGCTTCGCTCATTTTACCGGCAGAAATGCCGGCCTGATTCCGTAAAAATGCAATTCGGCGTGCAATTTGCTCCATATTCCATTCCAATTGCATCACCACCTGTCAGTGCTATTTTACATGAAAAGGATCATGACAGAGCGGTATTTATAATACTCAAAATATATTGATTTATATATTAAAAATATATATAATTGATATTGTGGAGGCGATAATATGAATTATGGCGAAATTCGGATGGAAAAACAGCCGGAAGTAATCCTGTATTGCCTTGGGATCGCTCGCCGCTATCAGGGGTGGCGGTACATCAAAACCGCGCTGGAGTGGGCCCTGGCGGGGTGGGAACCGGACCGGGAAGTGTTCATCCGGCTGGGCGTCACATACCGGGTCTCCGCCGCGTCGGTCAAACAGAGCGTCTCCCGCGCCCTCTGGCAGGCCCGGGTCCACCGCCCGGAAGAGCTGGCCTATATGACCTTTTACGTGGACGGCACGCCCAACCGGACGCGCAGGCAGCTCTGCGCCCTGTGTACCTGGCTGCGCGCCTTTGAGCCGGTATGCGTGGGCAGCGGCGTATTTCGCTGGCGTTTGCGGGAATAATTTCCTTCCGATTGCAAAAGCTGTTGCGGAGGTGAGGCAAATGCCATCGATTTGGAGCGAAACGACCCAAATAGCCCCCCGGCCTCCGCTGCCGGGCGACCTGGAGACCGATACGGCCGTGATCGGCGGCGGCATGGCGGGGGTGCTCACCGCCTGGCTGCTGAAGGAGGCGGGGGTGGAGTCCGTGGTGCTGGAGGCGCAGCGGCTGGGAAGCGGGCAGACCCGGAACACCACCGCCAAGATCACCAGTCAGCACGGGCTGATCTACGACAAGCTGACGCGCCGGTTCGGCGCGGAGCAGGCCGGGCAGTATGCCCGGGTCAACCAGCGCGCCATTGCGGAGTACCGGCGTATCGTCCGGGAGCTTGCCATCGACTGCGCGCTGGAGGAGCGGGCGGCCTATCTCTACTCCACGCTGGACGAGGACGCGCTGCGCGCGGAAGCCCACGCCGCCCGGGCCCTGGGCCTGAACGCGCAGTTTACCGCCCAGACCGCCCTGCCCTTCCCGGTGAAGGGTGCGGTGCGCTTTGAGGAGCAGGCCCAGTTCCATCCCCTGCGCTTTTTGGCGGCGGTAGCGGAGCAGGTGACGGTATATGAGCAGACCCTGGTGCTGCGGGTGGACGGAGGGCGGGTGGAGACCGACCGGGGGACCGTGCGGGCGCGGCACGTCGTGTTCGCCTGCCATTTCCCCTTCGTCAACGCCCCCGGCTACTATTTCGCGCGGATGCACCAGGAGCGCAGCTACGTGCTGGCGCTGAAAAACGCCCCGCAGCTGGACGGCATGTACTACGGCGTGGACCCGGAAGGGCTCTCCTTCCGAAACGCGGGGGAATACCTGCTGCTGGGCGGCGGCAACCACCGGACGGGGGAGAACTCCGCCGGAGGACGCTATGAGCTGCTGCGCCAGGCGGCCCGGCGCTGCTATCCGGACAGCCGGGAGGCGGCGCATTGGTCCGCGCAGGACTGCATCCCACTGGACGGGGTGCCCTATATCGGCGTGTACGCGCCCTCCGTCCCCAATTGGTATGTGGCCACCGGGTTTCAGAAGTGGGGGATGACCTCCTCCATGGCCGCCGCCATGCTCATCAGCGCCCGTATCACCGGGCGGGAAGACCCGGACGGGGCCGTTTTCTCGCCCCGGCGCTTCAAGCTGCCCGCCGCCGGGGCCAACCTGCTGGAGGACGGCAAGCAGACGGTAAAAGGCCTCTCGCGCCAGCTTTTCACCTCCGGCCGCGCGGAGCTGGAGGCCCTGCCCAGCGGCCACGGCGGCGTGGTGGAGCTGGACGGGGAAAAGGTGGGCGCCTACCGGGACGAGACGGGCGAGCTGTTTCTGGTCTCCACCCGCTGCCCCCATCTGGGCTGCCAGCTGGAGTGGAACCCGGATGAAAAAAGCTGGGAATGCCCCTGTCACGGCTCACGCTTCGACCACCGGGGCCGCCTGCTGGAGGGACCGGCGCAGACGCATCTGACGGAATGATGGCCGTTGCAACGGGGGGGAAAATGTGGTATCTTAGATAGCATCAAAAGGAGCCCGATTTCCGCTCCAAAGGAGCCTGAAAGATGAAAACCATCGCCATCCTGGCCTGCAAGCTGCTGCGCTTTGCGGGCAAGTTGCTGGGCAAGGGCAGCAGCCTGCCCGGCAGCGTGGCCCTGAAGCTGGACCCCGATATCCTGCAAAAGATCAAGCTGCCTGACCGGGTCATCGCCGTCACCGGCAGCAACGGAAAGACCTCCACCGTCGAGATGATCGCCCACGTGCTGCGGCAGAACGGCTGGAAGGTGGCCTACAACCGGGAGGGCTCCAACCAGATCGAGGGCGTGACCACCTTCCTGCTCTCCGACTGCACGCTGGGGGGGACCTGCCGCAGCGACGTGATCCTGCTGGAGAGCGACGAGCGCTTTGCCCGCCACACCTTCCGGCACTTTACCCCCACGCATTACGTCATTACCAACCTCTATCGGGACCAGCTCACCCGCAACGGACACCCGGAGTGGATCTTCGACATCCTCCAGGACAGCATCCACCCCGGGACCAGGCTCATCCTCAACGCAGACGATCCGCTGGTGTCCTGCTTCGCTCTGGGGCGGGACAACCCGGTCACCTGGTTCGGGGTGGAACGGCTGCCCTTCTCCGAGACGCAGCCCTCCGGCCGCTACCGGGACGGGGCGTACTGCCCCCACTGCAAGCATCCCATGGAGTATGAATACTACCATTACAACCACATCGGCGCCTACCGCTGCCCCGGCTGCGGGCACCACCGGCATACGCCGGAGGACGCCGTCACGCAGGCCAGCCTGGAGGAGAAGCATCTGATCCTCAACGGAAAGTACCGCGTGGACATGGCCGTTTCCGGCATCTATCACATGTACAACACCCTGGCGGCCTTCTCCGCCTGCCGGGCGCTTGGGCTGGCGGAGGAGCCGATCGCCCGGGCGCTGAGCGGCTACGCCCTGCAAAACGGACGCATCGTCTCCTTCCGGGCGGGCGAGCGGGCGGGCACGCTGCTGACCTCCAAACACGAAAACTCCATCTCCTACGACCAGTCCATCCGCCTGGCCGTCCAGGACGGGCGGGACGTGACGGTGCTGGTGCTGGTGGACGCCATCAGCCGCAAATACTTCACCAGCGAGACCTCCTGGCTGTGGGACATCGACTTCGAGCGCCTGAACGCCCCTCAGGTGAAGCAGATCGTCCTGGCCGGACGGTACAGCAACGATCTGGCCGTCCGCTTCTCCTACTGCCCCATCCCGCCGGAGCGCGTCCGCGTGATCGGGGACATCGGCGCGGCGGTGGACTGGGTGAAGGAGCACGGCGAGGGCTATATCTATTTCATCACCTGCTTCTCCGACAAGGACAAGCTGCTGACCCGCGTGCAGGTGGAACAGGAGGGACGGGCATGAAAATCCTCTATCTGTACCCCGACCTGATGAACCTCTACGGGGAGAGCGGGAACCTTTGCGCCCTGGAGCGCCGCCTGGCGGACCAGGGGGAGGACGTGAGCGTGGACCGGAAAGCGCCGGGGGAGGCGCTGGAGATCGCAGCGTACGATTGGATCTACATGGGCGCGGGCACCGAGCGCAGCCAGAAGGCGGCGCTGGAGCACCTGCGGCCCTGCGCCGGAGCGCTGCGGGAGGCGATGGACGCCGGGAAGCATGCGCTCTTTACCGGCAATGCCGCCGCCCTGTTGGGCCGGGAGATCACCGACGCAGCCGGGCAGGTCTGGCAGGGCCTGGGGCTGCTGGACGTTGCCGTGCGGGAGCGGCGCGATACGCGCTATACCGGCGACGCCATCGCCCGCCACCCGGAGCTGGAGCGCCCCCTGGTGGGATTTTTCAACCACTGTGAGGACTGGGAGGGGGACGTGGAGCCCCTGCTCCAGGTGGTCATGGGCCGGGGAAACCGGGAAGGGGACAGCGGGGAGGGCTTCCGGAAAAACAACTTTCTGGGCACCCACCTGATCGGGCCCGTCCTGGTGAAAAATCCCCACTTCCACTACTGGCTGCTTTCCCGCCTGCTGGGGCGGACGCCGGAGCCGAGAGAGTACCTCTATGAGGAGAAGGCCTGGCAGGTGACCTATGACGCGTTTGCGCGCCGAAAGGACCAGCCTGCGGAATAGAACCGGCTTGCCGATTGTTGGCCAGCCGCGCGTCCCGCCCGGAGCATTCGCTCCGGGCGGGACGTTTTTTACAGGCGGGCGAGCAGCGTTCCGGCGATCTGATCGGCGGTGCGGTAGACTCCTTCAAAGTCCACGCGAGGGTTGTAGACGGCCTCCAGGTCGTCGTGCATGGCTTTGGCCTGCGCCAGGGATTCCACCGCCTCTTCCAGCAGGGCGGCGGACACTTTGCGGGAGAATTTCAGCCGGGGCTTGTTCCGGCGCAGCAGTTCGGAGTCGGCCATGGCGTCCAGCCGCAGGCGGCGGTAGGGCCGCTTTTCGTAGGGCAGCGCAGGGGTGGAGGAGACGAAACCGAGGGAAAGAGAGGGAATGAGCAGATGCTCCATCTGGTCGGGGAACATGGGGGATGGGCAGACGATCACATCGTGCCCTGCGGCCATGGCCCCGTGGGCCAGGTGCGTAAGCATGCCGTGGGCCAGGCCATAGGGATCGGAAAGCTCGTAGATTCGTTTACATAACAAATCGGCTGTGCTGAACTGACACAGTTCTCCCTTCCAGGTGACGCCGCCGAGGAACCGCTGCACCGGCCGGCCGGAGTCGCTGCCGGCCTTTCGGACCTCGCGGCTGAGAATGCCGCGGGCCCGCTTTGCCATTTTTTCCTCCAGCGCCTGCGTGCAGAGCAGGGAACGCATGTCTTCCCCGATCTGTGCGGCGGCGGTGAGGCAGCGGTAGGCCCGCTGGTAGCATCCCTTATAGCCTTTCATACAGGAGATGATCTCACCCTTGACCTGCCGCAGCGCGTCATGATCGTAATAGTCCCCGAGATTGACATAACATTCTACCGCGCCGGGAAATCTGGGCTCTACCACATGGGGGGCGGTGCCGTCCACCAGGGCGGTTTTCAGCTGTGGGATCACGATGGCGTCCAGAGAATCGGGGTCGCCGGAGCAGTCGATATACTCCACGGAAAGGCCATGCGCTTCAACGGCTTCCGCGACCCGGTGCATCAGGGAGGATTTGCCGCAGCCGGGCCCTCCCTTGAGTATGTAGATCTCCTCCGCCTGGGCGGGGTCGATGAGCTGATCGTACAAAGAATAAAAGCCGCCAGGGGAATTTGCACCCAAAAAGAACCGGACCTGAGGTTGGGCCTGCATAAGATGACCTCCAAGTTATCAATTTCTCACTCCAAGGTATGCGGGGGGGCAGGCAGGGGTGCGGAGCGCTGGCGCCGGATAGAGAACCGCCCGGTATAAACCCGCGCGTTTTCGAAAAGGGACTGCAAAATCCTGCAAACACAGGGAAGGATTACGGATTGACAGGATGTGGGTCCAGCGGGTATGATAAGAATGTGAAAAAATTAACGAAATAATTCCGCGTTTTGGAAAGAGGGAATCGTCATGCGGGTGTTTGAAACCAGCGTACAGGAATTGAAGAACGATGTGCTTCGGTCGGTTGCCAAGCTGGCCTGGGAGGACGATCTCCAGACGGGCATCCTGGATATCCCGGAGCAGATCATCCCCGGCCCGGAGGCCAAGATGCGCTGCTGTATTTATAAAGAGCGGGCCATCATCTCCCAGCGGGTCAAGCTGGCCATGGGGGGCGACAAGGGCAATCCCAACCTGGTGGAGGTGCTGCCCATCGCCTGTGACGAATGCCCGGTCACCCAAATCGCCGTGGGACCCGCCTGCCGGGGGTGCATCGCCACCCGCTGCGTCCACACCTGCCCGAAGGACGCCATCTCCATCGTCAATCACCGGGCGGTGATCGACCACAGCAAATGCATCACCTGCGGCAAGTGCCTGACCGCCTGCCCCTACGGCGCCATTGAGAAGAACCAGCGCCCCTGTGAACGCGGCTGCAAAGCCGGGGCGATTTCCATGGGCGAGGACAAAAAGGCGTTCGTGGACCCGGCAAAGTGCACCTCCTGCGGCGCCTGTGTGTACCAGTGCCCCTTTGGCGCCATTATGGATAAATCCTTCCTCGTGGACGCAGTGGAGATGCTCAAGGGTGCGGATAAGTGGAATTACCGGGTATACGCCGCCGTCGCGCCTTCCATCGCCGGGCAGTTTGCGCCCGCCGACCTGAGTCAGGTGGTCACGGGACTGAAGCTGCTGGGCTTCCACGATGTGGTGGAGGTGGCGCTGGGGGCGGATATGACCGCCAGGCGCGAGGCGCAGGAGCTGACGGAAAAGGGGATGCTGGCCTCCTCCTGCTGTCCGGCTTTTGTGGACTATGTGGAGAAGAACTTCCCCGAGCAGGCGCATCTGATCTCCGAGACCCCGTCGCCTATGGTGATGGCGGCCCGTTACATCAAGCAGAGGGACCCCGGCGGAAAAGTGGTCTTCATCGGTCCCTGCGTGGCCAAGAAGAAGGAGTTCCGTCTGGGCAAGACCATGGGCGCGGTGGACTGCGTGCTGACCTTTGAGGAACTCTATGCCCTGTTTGAGTCCAGGGGGCTCGACGTAGCCCAGCTGGAAGACACCGAACTGGACCAGGCCAGCGGGTACGGACGTACCTTCGCCCGCAGCGGCGGCGTGGCCGCCGCCGTGGCGGAAGCGCTGAAGGAACAGGGCAGCGATTTTGCCCTGAAGGCCAACCCATGCAGCGGGTTTGAGGCCTGCAAGCTGGCGTTCCTGAAAGCGGCGAAGGGTGTGGGAGACTTCAACTTTATCGAGGGCATGGGCTGTGAGGGCGGCTGCGTCCAGGGGCCCGCCCAGCTGATCCGCAGTCCCCGCAACCAGGGAGACGTGGAGCGCCATGCCAGGCAGGCCGAGGGGCGCACCATCCAAAACGCTGTGGAAGCGGCGCAGGGAACGTAAAAAAAGCCGCAGGGACTGCGGCAGCATCGAGGTTCGAGCCATTGACCGGGAGCAAAAGGGATCGCAAAAGGGGATGGAGCGCCGCGCACGGCGCTCCATCCCCTATTTGTAAGCGAAAACCACCGGCACAGCCGGTGGTTTTCGCTTACAAATAGGGCGGCATAGCGTTCGAACGCTGTGCCGCCCTGGAAGGAGCGGGGTGAACACGCCCGCTATTCCCCATTCCGCACCCGGAAATCCTCCATAAATTGCGCATCCTTGAGTTCCAGGCCGCGCTCTCCGGCCAGGCCCTCGATGTGGTGGGTAAACTCATGGGCCAAGGTGGCGTAGAGCTCCTCCTCCCAGTCTTCCTCCGTCCAGCCCTCCCGGCGGGCCAGGGCGGCGAAGGAGCCGTAATAGAGGTTGATATACCGCCCCATCTGATCGCTGCAGTACTCGCCCAGAACATACAGCTCCCCCGGAGGGGCCTCCGGATCCTCCTTGCACTCGGGCAGCAGCGAAATGCCCCCGTTCAGATCCTGGTAGAATTCCGGCGGGAAAGCCTCCGCCAGTTTATCCAGGATCTCGCCGACCAGATCAAAACTCAAAAGCATAGGGCCCCCTCCTCAAGCGTCCGCTGCGCGTCTGCGCTGCCCGGCCGTGCGCTCCCGGCTCATACCGCCCGGCCGTCCGACGAGGCCGCGCCGGAGACCTCCGGCCCGCCCGCCGGCGGTTTCATCGTCAGGGAGATGCGCTTCTTCTTCTCGTCTGCCTCCAGCACCCAGACCGTTACGATATCGCCCACGCAAAGAAGCTCGGAGGGGTGGCGCACCCGCCGTCCGGACAGCTGGCTGATGTGGACCAGCCCGTCCTGATGGACGCCGATGTCCACGAACACGCCGAAGTCGATGACATTGCGCACGGTGCCGGTGAGCTCCATGCCGGGCTTCAGGTCCTTCAGTTCCAGTACGTCGGTGCGCAGGATGGGCTTGGGGAGCTCGTCCCGGGGGTCCCGGCCGGGCTTGAGCAGCTCGCCCACGATGTCCCGCAGGGTGGGCAGCCCCACGCCGCACTCCGCGGCGGCGGCGGCTTCTCCATATTCCTTCAGCCGCTCCCGCAGCTGGAGCAGACGGCCCGCCTGCACGTCGGCCAGGGTATAGCCGCACAGTGCCAGCAGCTTTTGGGCGGCGTCGCAGCTCTCCGGATGGACGCCGGTATGGTCCAGAACGGACTTGGACTCCGGTACCCGCAGAAAACCCGCGCACTGCTCGAACGCCTTGGGGCCCAGCTTGGGTACCTTCAGGACCTGCTTCCGGGTGGTGAAGCTCCCGTTTTCTTCCCGGTACCTGACAATGTTTTTGGCCGTGGCGGCATTCAGACCGGCCACCCGGGTCAGCAGGGGGGCGGAGGCAGTGTTGAGATCCACGCCCACGGCGTTGACGCAGTCCTCCACCACGCCGGAGAGGGCCTCATCCAGCCTGGCCTGGGGCATGTCGTGCTGATACTGCCCCACACCGATGGACTTGGGGTCGATCTTCACCAGTTCCGCCAGCGGGTCCTGAAGACGGCGGGCGATGGAGACGGCGCTTCTCAGATTTACGTCGTATTCCGGAAACTCCTCTGCGGCCAGCTTGGAGGCGGAATACACACTGGCGCCCGCCTCATTGACGATCATGTAGCTGACCCCGCCGCCCACCTGGCGGATCAGCTCTACCGTCATCTGCTCGGTCTCCCGGCTGGCGGTGCCGTTGCCGATGGCGATATGCTCCACGCCGTGTTTGCGGATCAGGCGGGAGAGCACGTCGATGGCCTCCTGCTTTTTCCGCTCGTTAAAGGTGGGGTAGACGACCGCCGTGTCCAGTACCTTACCGGTCTTGTCCACCACCGCCACCTTGCAGCCGTTGCGGTAGCCGGGATCCAGCCCCATGGTCACCCGGCCGCGGACGGGGGGCTGCATGAGCAGGGGCTTCAGGTTCAGGGCAAAGTTGCGGATGGCGCCCTCGTTGGCCGCGTCGGTGAGCCTGCCGCGCACCTCCCGCTCCACACTGGGGGCGATGAGCCGGTCGTAGGCGTCCTCCGCGGCGGCGCGGACAAACGCCATGGAGGGCGCGCCGGGTACCAGCACGGCCCGGCGCACGGCGATGAGGGCGGCCTCCCGGTCCATATCCACCGAGACCTTCAGGACCGCCTCCCGTTCGCCCCGGTTGACGGCCAGCACCTGATGGCCCAGGACGCGCTCCACGGGCGCCTTGAAGTCGTAGTACAGCCGGTAGACCGTGTCCTCCGGATCCGGCTCCGCGGCGGAGGAGACCAGACAAGCCTTGCGTTGCCAGAGCTCCCGCAGCGTCTTGCGCAGGCCCGCGTCGTCGGAGATGCGCTCGGCAATGATATCGCCGGCCCCCTGGAGCGCCTCCTCCACGGTGGTTACGCCTTTTTCGGCATCCAGGAAGCCTGCGGCGGCTTGTTCCGGCGGGGGGCAGTCCCGCGCCTGGGCGAACAGCAGCTCGGCCAGCGGCTCCAGCCCCTTTTCCCTTGCGATGGCGGCCCGGGTGCGCCGCTTGGGCTTGTAGGGGCGGTACAGGTCCTCCACCTCCGCCAGGGTGGCGGCGGCGTCGATGGCGGCGGACAGCTCCGCGGTCAGCCTGCCCTGCCCCTCGATGGCGTTTTTGACCTCGCTGCGCCGTGCGTCCAGATTGCGCAGATAATGCAGCCGGTCGGCCAGGGCGCGCAGGGCGGTGTCGTCCATGGCGCCGTGAAGTTCCTTGCGGTAGCGGGCGATAAAGGGGATGGTATTGCCCTCGTCGATGAGGGCGACGACGTTTTGTACGTGCGTCTCGCTCCGGCCCAGTTCCCGGGCCAGAATCGATACGATAGTTTCCATTGGGATGCTCCTTCTGCTTGATCGTAATCCATATTTTACGATAAACCGGCGGCGAAGTCCAGCAAATCCGTTGCACATTTGCCGGCCGGCCTGTAAAATAGAGATCGTCAACCGATGGCGAAAGGAGAAATGAGTATGCAAGCGCGTTTACAGCAGATCAACGAGGAGTGGAAGCGTCTGGAGGAGGCGCGGGAGCGCCGGGAGCGGCTGGACCGCCGGATCGACGATCTGCGCGCCCAGCGCCGGGAGCGCAAGGAGAAGGAGCAGGAGTGCGCCGGCATCCTGGCAAAGGAGCGCGCCGACGTGGAGGCGCTGGAAAAACGCGGGCTTAAATCCTTTTTGGCAGCCCTCTCCGGGGAGAAGGAGGAGCGGCTCTCCCGGGAGCGGCGGGAGGAGCTGGAGGCCGCTGTGCGCTATGACCAGGCCCGCCGGGATCTGGAGTACATCGACGATCAGCTCCGCGCCCTGCTGGGGCAGCGGGAGACGCTGGAGGACCCGGCGGGGGAGCTGGAGCGGCTGCGTAAGGAGAAGGAGGCCCTGCTGCGCGGTATGGGAGGCGCTGTGGGCGCACAGCTGTCCGGACTGGACGGGCAGCTTGCGCCCCTGCTCCGCCGGCTGCGGGAGGTGGACGAGGCCCTTTCCGCAGGGCAGCAGGCAGGCAGCGCCCTGTCCTTCGTGCGCGCGGAGCTGGACGATGCCGAGGGCCTGGGCACCTGGGATATGCTGGGCGGAGGATTGTTTGTGACCATGGCCAAGCATGAGCATATCGACGAGGCCCGCGCCGGGATCGACCAGGCGCAGCAGGCGCTGTGCCGGTTCCGCGCGGAGCTGGCCGACGTGCGCGTGGAAGATGTGCCCCAGATACAGATCGGGGAATTCGCCACCTTCGCCGACTATTTCTTCGACGGCCTGTTTGCCGACTGGGCGGTGCAGTCCGGCATCCACGACGCCCAGGCCAACGTGGAAGACGCCGCAGACCGGGTGGAGCAGGCGCTGGACGGCCTGCGGCAGCTGCGCGGCGATCTGGAGCGGCAGGTACAGGAGCTGGAACGCCGGCGGGAAGAACTGGTGGAGCAGGCATAAGCCGCCGGGAAAGGACCGCGCCCCCGGGGACCGCAAAGCGGTCCCCGGGGGCGCGGCGCGTTTACAGGCTGTCGCTGTCCACCAGGATATTATCGGTGCCGTGTTCCTCAAATTCCGCGATATAGGCGTCGATACGGCGGTTGAGCTCGTCGTAATTGCTCTCGTCGATGGGGGCGTCGTCCATATCCCGGCGGGCCAGGTCCTCCGCCAGGATGTCGAAGAACACATTGTTTTCATATTCCATGATGGCCTCATGGATGCCGCCCTCGGCAAAGGCGCGGGAGGGGATCACCTCGCCGTTCCAGACCTCGGCCAGCGCACCCATGCCCTCCGCGCGGGCTTTGGAAAAGAGCAGGCTTTCCACTTTGTCGTAATCCTGAAAGCGGTCCTCACCGCGGGTGGAGTTTAAGATCCAGTTGCCGATATAGACCATATCCAGCAGGCGGCGGAATTGCTTGGTCGTCAGTTCCAGCTTCATGATGCACGTAACCTCCTCGCTGCAATGACGGTATGGGGTTGCCCTGGGGAAACGCTGATTCCATGCGCCTGCGGCGCTTTGCGGAAAGCAGGCGCCATCCGTTTGACGCGCTTTTTTGGAATGCATCCGGTTTTCCTGAAAAACCATGCCTGATCCTGGCGCAACATTTCGCGCAAAGCGCGCTTGCGGATGGAAGCGGGCCATCCCTAATTTATATTATAATCACGCTGGGGGAAATGTCAAACAGGAGCGGCTGGGAAACTGTGAAAATGCCCCTTGTCTTCCGGCGCGTTTTCGCATATGATAGTGTCTGCTTATGATACATAGAATGGGAGGGAGCGCCTTGGACGAACGGCCAATCGGCGTTTTTGATTCCGGTCTGGGGGGGCTCACCACCGTGCGGGAGCTGTGCCGCCTGCTGCCGGAGGAAGATATCGTGTACTTCGGGGATACCGGGCGGGTGCCCTACGGCAGCCGGTCCCGGGAGACCATTATCAAATATGCCCGGCAGGACGTGGCCTTTCTGCGCACGTTTGATCTGAAAGCCGTCGTCATTGCCTGCGGCACCGTATCCACCACCGCCCTGGACGTGCTCGCGGCGGAAAATGAGCTGCCGGTGCTGGGGGTGGTGGCTCCGGCCGCCCAGGCGGCGGCCCGGGCCACACGAAATGGAAGGATCGGACTCATCGGCACCCAGGCGTCCATCCGCAGCGGGGCCTATGAGCGCTGCATCGAACAGGCCCGGCCGGGCACGCAGGTGCTGCCGCAGCCCTGCCCTTTGTTTGTGCCGCTGGTGGAGAACGGCCGCTTCGCCCCTGGGGACGTCGTCATCGAAACGGTGGCCGCGGAGTACTTGGCGCCCCTGAAGCAGGCGGGCGTGGATACGCTGGTTTTGGGGTGCACCCATTACCCGCTTCTGGAGAGCGTCATCGGCAACTATATGGGACCCGGCGTAACGCTGGTCAGCGCAGGGGCCGAGGGGGCGCGGGCCGTGGCGGAGACCCTGCGGGAGCGCTCCGCCCTGGCCGGGGGGCGCGGCAGGGGCGCCTGCCGTTACTTTGTCAGCGACCGGGTGGAGGATTTTTCCCGCCTGGCCTCCATCTTCCTGGGCTGGGATGTGGCTGATTCCGTCGGTCAGGTGGAGATCGGCCGCTATTGAGGAGACGGCCCCCAAAGCCGCTTTGCCGCTTTTTTGACCAGCCGATTGAGGGGCGTCTCTTTACATTTTCAAAGGATTTGTGTATAATAATTTGCAATTTGCAATCCAGAGGATTTGAGGTACTCCGGCGTATGGAAAACAACGTGATTATTTCCATTAAGGGCAAGCAATCCTATGAGGATATGGAGGACGAGACCATCGAGCTGGTCACCGAGGGGCGGCTGGATCCGGATGGAACGGAGGGCTATACCCTGAGCTATCAGGAGAGCGAACTCACCGGGCTGGAGGGTACCCTGACCACCTTCCAGATCGAGCCCGAGCGGATCACCCTGCTGCGCATCGGGGAGGTCAACTCTCAGATGGTCTTTGAGCAGGGACGGCGTCACCTGTCCCTGTACGACACGCCCTACGGGTCCCTGTCCGTGGGGGTGAGCACCCGGAAGATGCATGCGGAGCTCGGCCTGTCCGGCGGCAGCATCGAGATCGATTACGCCATCGAGATCGACCACGCGGTGGCGGGGCAGAACTTATTCCAGATCAACGTAAGGGAGAAACGGCCGATTTTGCAGCAGTGATTTTTGCGTGGGCGGTCTCGAACCAACGGTTTTGCAGGGCAAAACCGTTGCTGCCGCGGCCATTCAGTTGCCGCGTGCAGCGCAAGCGCCGGGGCCGGTTTCCCGATACGGGCCGTATTATAAAAGAAAAGGTGAAGACGATGTCAAACATGATCCAGGCGGCGCGGGAACAGGTGCATGCCCTGACCCAGAGCGCCTACGAAAAAGCGGCGGCGGCGGGCGTCCTGCCCGCAGGCGCGCAGGTGAAGGCTACCATCGAGATCCCCAAGGACGTGAAAAACGGGGATTACGCCTCCTCCTTTGCCATGGCGGGGGCCAAGGCGCTGCACAGGGCGCCCCGGCAGATCGCCCAGGCCATCGTGGAGCATCTGGATCTGGCCGGCAGTTATTTTGACAAGGTGGAGATCGCGGGACCGGGCTTCCTGAACTTTACCCTGGGCAGCAAGTGGTATGCGGACGTGCTCTGCGACATTCAGGCGGAGGGAAAGCGGTACGGCGCCATCGACGAGGGGAAGGGCGAAACGGTCATGGTGGAGTTCGTCTCCGCCAACCCCACGGGCCCCATGCACATCGGCAACGCCCGGGGCGGCGTGCTGGGCGACGCGCTGGCCAGTGTGCTGGAGCGGGCGGGCTACGACGTGTGGCGGGAGTTTTACGTGAACGACGCGGGCAACCAGATCCACAAGTTCGCCCTGTCCATCGACGCACGCTATCTGCAGCGGATCCAGGGGGAGGAGAACGTGCCCTTCCCGGAGGACGGCTACCGCGGCGAGGATATCAAGGAGCTGGCCCAGGCCTTTTATGACGCCCACGGTGCGGACTGGAAGGACAAGAGCGAGGAGGAGCGCCAGGCGGCCATGGCCGAATACGGCCTGTCTGTCAACATCCCCCGCATGCAGGAGGATCTGCGCCGCTATCACATCGAGTACGACGAGTGGTTCCTGGAGTCCAGCCTCCACAACAGCGGCTATGTGGAGGAGACGGTGGGCCTGCTGCGGGACAAGGGCTGGACCTACGAGAAGGACGGGGCCCTCTGGCTGGACACCAGCGGCCTGCTCAGGCAGAAGTACCTGGCCGAGGGGAAGAGCCGGGAGCAGGTGGACAAGCTGGACCTGAAGGACGACGTGCTGCGCCGGGCCAACGGCTTCTATACCTATTTCGCCGCCGACATCGCCTATCACCGCAATAAGCTGGAGCAGCGCGGCTTCTCCAAGGCCATCAACATCTGGGGCGCGGATCACCACGGCCATGTTGCCCGCCTGCAGGCCGCGCTGGACGGCCTGGGACTGGACGGTTCGCACCGGCTGGTGGTGGTGCTGATGCAGCTGGTCAATCTGCTCCAGGACGGCCAGCCTGTCCGCATGTCCAAGCGCTCCGGCAAGGCCATCGCCCTGCGGGACCTGTTGGACGAGGTCAGCGTGGATGCCGCCCGGTTTTTCTTCAGCTCCCGCTCCTCCTCCAGCGCCCTGGACTTTGACCTGGACCTGGCGGTGCGGGAAGACAGCGAGAACCCGGTGTACTACGTACAGTACGCCCACGCCCGTATCTGCTCCCTGATCGCCCGGCTGGAGGAGGAGGGCGCGGCGGTGCCCGACGCGGCCGATGTGGACCCGGCAGTCTTTGCCACAGCGGAGGAGCGCGCGCTCATCAAGACCCTCTCCCAGCTGCCGGAGACCATCCGGCTCGCCGCACGGGACTATGATCCCGTGCATGTCAACCGCTATCTCATTACGCTGGCGGGGGAGTTCCACCGCTTCTACAATGCCTGCTATATCAAAGGAGAGGCCCCCGCGGTGCTCCGCGCCCGGCTGAAGCTGGCGGATACCGTGCGCAGCGTCATTGCCAACTGCCTGGAGCTGCTTGGCGTGGCCGCGCCGGAGAAGATGTAGGAAAACGGAGCGGGAGGCTGCGCGCACCGGCCTCCTGCAGCTGACTCAGGCCTGCCTGGGGCGGACAGTTTGTGAAACGATGGAGGAACGCGATCATTATGGACACCATCCCCTTATCCCTGCCGGTCCTGATGGACGGCGCCACGGGTACCGAGCTTTACCGGCGCGGCATGCCCAACGGCGTCTGTACGGAGCAGTGGGTGCTGGAGCACCCCCAGGCCCTTTTGGAGATCCAGCGGGCCTATGTGGAGGCGGGCAGCCAAGTGCTGATCGCCCCCACCTTCGGGGCGAATCGGGTGAGCCTGGCGCGGCACGGCGCCCAGGACCGGGTAGAGGAGTACAACCGCCGCCTGGTGGAACTGACCCGGACGGCCGCGGACGGCCGCGTCCTGGTGGCGGGCGATCTGGCTCCGACGGGCCTGCTGCTGGCGCCGTTCGGAGCGAGCAGCTTTGAAGAGCTGGTGGACGTCTATGCCCAGCAGGCCCGCGCTCTGGCGGCGGCCGGGGTGGATCTGTTCCTGATCGAGACCACTATGACCGTGCCGGAGGCGCGGGCGGCGGTTCTGGCCTGTAAAAGCGTGTCGGACAAGCCAGTGTGGGTCACCTTCACCTGCGATGAGAACGGGCGTACCCTCTCGGGCAGCGATGTGCTGGCGGCTTTGATCATCCTGCAGGGCATGGGGGCGGCCGCCTTCGGCCTCAACTGCTCCTCCGGGCCGGAGGGGATGCTGGAGCAGATCCGCCGGCTGACCCCATACGCCGCAGTGCCTCTGATCGCAAAGCCCAACGCGGGCCTGCCCGAGAGGGTGGATGGGGGCGTCGTCTACCACTGTCCGCCGGAGGAATTTGCCGCCTATGCCCGCGCGTTTGCAGCGGCGGGGGTGCGCATCTTCGGCGGCTGCTGCGGCACCACGCCCGCACACATCGCCGCTTTGCGGGAGGCGCTGGCGGAGATCGATTTTGCAGCGTTTCCCGCAGTCGGGCACGACCCCGACGTGATCCCCTGCGCCAGCGAGAAGGAGGCGCGCTTCATTACCCCCGATGTGGACGTGGGGGAGACGATCGCATGCACCAGCGACCTGATGGAGGACATCCTGGAGGCGGAGGAGGAGGCCCCGCAGGGAGCGCTGAAGATCGCCATCCTGGAGGAGGACGACCTGGATATCTTTGCAGAGAACCAGTATGCGGTCAAGGATGCCCTGTGCCTGTTCTCCGACGTGCCGGAGCTGCTGGAGAAGGCGCTGCGGCTCTACCAGGGCCGGGCCTTCTGGGACGGGACCGGTGATCTGGACGAGGCGTTTCTGGAGGAGATGCGCGTCCGGTATGGATTGGTCCTGCTTTAGTGCCTGGTCTGAAAACGGCGCAAACGCCGCCCGTTCGTCCTTTCGCGGGGATTGGAACAGACGCCGAAATGGGTGAAACCAACAAAAAGCACGTTCGGTTTTTGGAACGTGCTTTTTGTTTTCTGCCTTGACGGAACATGCAAGATAAGGTATTATAAAAACGGCTTATCGAAAAAAGACCACAAGATATAGTGCTGCGCAGAAAAGGGACTTTTCGCTCTGAAAAAGGGCGTTTTTTACGCTTGGAGAAAGGATGCGCTTGCAAATGACAGTGACAAAGATCCGGAAGCGGGACGGGCGGCTGGCCGACTTTAATGAGGGAAAGATCGCCCAGGCCATCACCAAGGCCTTCAACGCCACCTACAAGCCGGGACAGGAGGAGACTGCCCAGCGCCTGGCGGAAGAGGTGCTCTCCATCCTGGATGTGGAGGGGTGCCAGCAGCCCGACGTGGAGCACATCCAGGATCTGGTGGAGCGGGTGCTGATGGACAACGGCTACGTACAGACCGCCAAAGCCTACATCCTGTATCGGGACCAGCGCAGCCGGGCCCGGGAGATGAACACCCGCCTGATGAAGACCTATGAGGACATCACGTTCTCCGCCGCAAGGGAATCCGACCTGAAGCGGGAGAACGCCAACATCGACGGGGATACCGCCATGGGCAGCATGCTCAAGTTCGGCTCGGAAGGAGCCAAGCAGTTCTACGATATGTTCGTGCTCAACCCGGATCATGCCCGGGCGCACCGGGAGGGAGACATCCATATCCACGACCTGGACTTCCTTACCCTGACCACCACCTGCTGCCAGATCGACATCCGGAAGCTGTTCAAAGGCGGCTTTTCCACCGGCCACGGCACCCTGCGGGAGCCCAACGACATCTCCTCCTATGCCGCCCTATGCTGCATCGCCATCCAGTCCAACCAGAACGACCAGCACGGCGGACAGAGCGTGGTCAACTTCGATTACGGCATGGCCGACGGGGTGAAAAAGACCTTCGTGCGCCTTTACCGGCAGAACCTGGCCCGGGCGCTGATGCTGCTCTCCGGGCTGGAGGATCCGGAGAGCGAACTCAAGGGCGTGATCGCGGGCATCGGGGAAAAGCAGGACCTCCAGCCCACGCTGGAGGGCTGCGGGGACTATTTTGCGGCCGAGCGTCTGGCGCTGGCGCCCCGGTTCGGGGAGGAAGCGGAGATCCAAAAGGCCCAGGAGTTTGCCCACTACCGGGCGGTGAAGGAGACCGACCGGGCCACCTATCAGGCCATGGAGGCCCTGATCCACAACCTGAACACCATGCACTCCCGGGCCGGGGCCCAGACCCCCTTCTCTTCCATCAATTACGGCATGGATACCTCCCCGGAGGGGCGCATGGTGATGAAAAACATCATGCTGGCCACCGAGGCCGGGCTGGGCGGCGGGGAGACCCCCATTTTCCCCATTCAGATCTTCCGGGTGAAGGAAGGGGTCAATTACAACCCCGGCGAGCCCAACTACGACCTGTTCCAGCTGGCCATCCGCTGCTCCGCCAGGCGCCTGTTTCCAAACTTCTCCTTCCTGGACGCCCCCTTCAACCTGCAGTATTATAAGCCCGGCCGCCCGGAGACGGAGATCGCCTACATGGGCTGCCGTACCCGGGTCATCGGCAACGTGTACGATCCCAGCCGGGAGATCTGCAACGGCCGGGGCAACCTGAGCTTCACCACCATCAACCTGCCGCGTCTGGCCATCAAGGCCAAGGGGGATCTTTCCCTGTTCTTCGAGGGGCTGGACCGGATGCTGGACCTGTGTGTGGCTCAGCTGCTGGAGCGTTTTGAGATCCAGTGCCGCAAGCACGTGCGCAACTACCCCTTCCTCATGGGGCAGGGCGTTTGGCTGGATTCCGACCAGCTGGACTGGGACGACGAGGTGCGCCAGGTGCTCAGGCACGGCACGCTGTCCGTGGGCTTCATCGGCCTGGCCGAGACCCTTAAGAGCCTGACCGGCGAGCACCATGGCCAGAGCGAGAAGGCCCGGGTATTGGGCTTGGAGATCATCTCCCATATGCGCTCCCGGATGGATGAAGAGAGCGCGGAGCGGGGGCTCAACTTTTCCCTGCTGGCAACCCCGGCGGAGGGCCTCTCCGGCCGCTTCGTCAAACTGGACAAGGCCCGCTTCGGAACGATCCCGGGCGTCACCGACCGGGACTATTACACCAACTCCTTCCATGTGCCGGTGTATTTCCCTATCTCCGCCTACGATAAGATCCGGATCGAGGCGCCCTATCACGCGCTTACCAACGCCGGGCACATCAGCTATATCGAGATGGACGGCGATCCCACGGAAAACCTGGAGGCCTTTGAGAAGGTCATCCGCTGCATGAAGGAAAACGGCATCGGTTACGGAAGCGTCAATCACCCGGTGGACCGGGACCCGGTATGCGGATTTTCCGGTATCATTGGGGATCAGTGCCCCGGCTGCGGCCGCACGGAGGCCGACGGCGTGCCCTTCGAGCGCATCCGGCGCATCACCGGTTATCTGGTAGGCACCCTGGACCGCTTCAACAACGCCAAGCGGGCCGAGGAACACGACCGGGTCAAGCACAGCGTATAAAGAACGGGGGGCGGGCCGAAGGGCCCGCCCCAAACCAATGCGGAGGTGAGTGCATGCGCATTGCCAATACGGTATCCGACTCCATCGTGGACGGGCCCGGCCTGCGTTTTACCGTCTTTACGCAGGGCTGCCCCCACGGCTGTCCCGGCTGCCACAATCCGGAGACCCACGACCCTGCGGGCGGGAGGGAGGCTTCCCTGGAGGAGCTGGCCGAACGGATGCTGGCGAATCCCCTGACCGACGGGGTGACGCTTTCCGGGGGAGAACCCTTTCTTCAGGCGGCGGAGTGCGCCGCATTGGCCCGAATTGCCCGGGAAAAGGGCTTGAATGTATGGACCTATACGGGTTATACTTATGAAAAGCTTCTGGCGGAAGGAGACCCGGCCCGGCTGGAGCTGCTGGCGGCCACCGACGTGCTGGTAGACGGGCCGTTTTGGCTGGCGGAGAAGTCCTATGACGCGCTGTTTCGGGGCAGCCGCAACCAGCGGCTGATCGACGTGCCCAAAAGCCGCGCCGCAGGCCGGGCAGTCGCGTGGACGCGGCGGGACACGCTGTCTCACTTTACCGTACCGGAATCCTAAGCGCCCGGCGGCGAAGGCGTCCGCCCCTTCCCCTGGAGCCGTGTACAAATTACGGTTGAGGGCCAAGAGGGAAGACAGATATGGAAGTTATTTTACCCGGCCCGGCGCAGCCCCGGAAGGCGCTGTGCCGGAAAACGGGAAAAGCGCCGGTGGAAATGACGGGGGGTGTTTGGGCCGCCCCGGCCGCCGCGCTTTCGGAATGCAGCGCCGGCCGATCCACGGATCTGCGGCTATGCGGAGGGCACCGGCCGCTGGCGCTGCCGCGGACGCAGACGGCTTGCCGGGCCGGGAGGGAAGCCATGACCATTCGGGAGTTTGAGGAACGCTGGCGGGGACATGCCCCGCGTCCCCAGGGGGTACGGAAGGAATACGCGGTGCTGGTGCCGCTGGTGGAGCGGGCGGGAGAGGCCTGTCTGCTCTTTGAGGTGCGCGCCGAGACTCTGGGGCGGCAGCCGGGGGAGGTGTGCTTCCCGGGAGGACATATGGAGCCGGAGGAGGAGCCGGCCGGCTGTGCCCTGCGGGAGACGGAGGAGGAGCTGGGGATCCCCCGGAGTGCGGTGCAACTGATCGCCCCCCTGGATTACCAGACGGGACAGGGCAGCTTTGTGCTCTACCCCCTGCTGGGCCGGGTGGACCCAGCCGCCGTAGACGCCATGCGTCCCAGCCCCGCGGAGGTGAAGGAGACCTTTCTGGTGCCTGTGGATTTTTTTCGGGACCACCCGCCCCGGGTGTATTCCTATGAACTGGTGCCCCAGGTGGGCGACGACTTCCCCTATGCGCTGGTGGGGGCGCAGAAACGTTACGGCTGGCACCGGGGACGTATGGATGTGCCCATCTATCTGTGGCAGGGGCGGGCCATCTGGGGTATGACCGGGCGCATCGTCCGGGGGCTGCTGGAAGGAATGGAGCGCACGTGAGCGGCATGGAGCGCCTGGGGCCCTTTACGTACCGGCAGGGAGGCTTTCCGCTGGGGCAGGATACCCTGCTGCTGGGGCGCTTCGCCACCCTCCGGCGGGGCGGGCGGGTGTGCGACCTGGGCTGCGGCGCGGGGGCGCTGCCCCTGCTGCTGCTGGCGCGGGAGAGCTCCCTGGACCTGTCCGGCGTGGAGCTGGACGGGGAAGCCGCCGCGCTGGCCCGGCGCAATCTGGCGGAAAACGGCCTGTCCGGCGTCATCCGGACCGGCGATTTGCGCCGGGTCCGGGAGCAGTTTCCGGCGGGGCGCTTCGATCTGGTGGTCTCCAATCCGCCCTACTTCCCCGCAGGCAGCGGAGAAAGCGGCGGCAGCGCCCGGATGGAGCTGTGCTGTACCCTGACGCAGGTGTGCGCCGCCGCGGCCTTCCTGCTGAAAAACGGCGGGCGGTTTGCCCTGGTCCATCGGCCGGAGCGCCTGGCTGGGCTGATGGAGGCCCTGGGGCAGAGCGGCCTGGAACCAAAGCGCCTGCAGATGGTCCAGCATGACCGGGACAAGCCGCCCTCCGCTGTGCTGGTGGAGGCGGTGCGCCAGGGCAGGCCGGGCCTGTCCGTGCTGCCCACGCTGATTTTGAACGAGAGGTGAGCCCTATGGCCGGAACGCTTTATCTGGTCCCAACGCCCATCGGCAACCTGGGGGATATTTCGCCCCGCTGCGCTGAGACCCTGGCCCAGGCCGACTTTATCGCCGCCGAGGATACCCGGGTGAGCCGGAAGCTGCTCAACCACTTGGGGCTCAAAAAGCCTATGGTATCCTATTACCGCCACAATACGCAGGCGGGGGGACAGGCCGTGCTGGAGCGGCTGCTGGCGGGGGAGAGCTGCGCTCTGGTGACCGACGCGGGCACCCCAGCGGTATCCGATCCCGGAGAGGAGCTGGTGGCTCTCTGCGCCCGGGCAGGGGTGGAGGTGGTGGCCCTTCCGGGTCCCTGCGCGCTCATCACGGCCCTGGCAGTGTCCGGTTTGCCCACCGGACGCTTTACCTTTGAGGGGTTTCTGGCCATGAACAAAAAGAACCGCCGGGCCCATCTGGCCGCCCTGCGGGACGAGGAGCGCACCATGATCTTCTACGAGGCGCCCCATAAGCTCCGTGCCACCCTGGCCGACCTGCTGGAGCAGTTCGGGCCGGAGCGGCGCCTCACCCTGTGCCGGGAGCTGACCAAGCTCCATGAGGAGGTGCGCCGCACCACCCTGGGCGCGGCGGCGGAATTCTACGAAACCAACCCGCCCCGGGGAGAATTCGTGCTGGTGCTGGAGGGGGCGCAGCCCTGCCGGGCGGTTGAGGTGCCCATGGAGCAGGGCGTTGCCCTGGTGTGCGCCCTGCGCGCCTCCGGGCTTTCCCTGCGGGACGCGGTACGGCAGGCGGCGCAGCAGACGGGGCTGCCCAAGAACGAACTTTATGAGCGTGCGATCGGAACATAGCCGCGTACAGCATCCAAAAGAGCAAAACAGGAAGCCGCACGGAATAGGCGGGTGTTCATAAAGCAGTTAATCCTCCGTATGATTGAGATCATACGGAGGATTATTTTTATTTCTATTCTTCAAACTTGCTGGCGGCGAACGGTTTGTCAAACCCGTTTGCGGACGGCAAGTCTACAGGGGATAGCCGCTTTAGCGGCGCAAGGGGGTGTAGCCACCTTGACGGAACGAAGTAACGCAACATTCTCGGTCAAGCAGTTTCTTTCTGCTGACAGAGAATGAAGCTCCGCAGAACGCACGATACTCCCGATAGGAGAGTATAGAAGTGCGCTCTTTAGTTCCTAAAGGGATTTTTCAACAGTTCAACAAATTGGAATTTGACGTTTATAACTTCAGCGTAGCAATCAATTCCTCCCCGTCCATTTCCCCTGTCTCAACAAACCCAAATGAGCGGTACAGGTAACGGGCAATATCATTCTCTGGTTCATATGATAGCCAACAGTACTCTGCTTTACCACATGGTAATGATTTTATGAAATCTAATGCTAGACCAAGTGCTTCCTTTCCATATCCTTTATTTTGATACTTTCTATCTATCATCAATCGCCAGAGATTGTAATTGCCTATGGCCACTGGTGGGGCATCGTCCCAATAATCGTCTGTGTCAAATCCAATCATCAAAAAACCTATCGGCGTATCGTTCTCATATATTCCGAAAGGGAAGGCATAACCATTTCCTGTTATTGCTGTATATGCTTCAATAATACTTATATCATTATGCGCAACAAAATTTTCTTGCTCTTTGGCTACTCTCAACTTAAGAATGTCCCACACATTTTTCCCATTAACTTTCTCCAGTCTCAGCATACTTTCATCCTCACAAACCAGAATTCATCTCGCTCTTTCGCTGAATAAAGTATATCAGAAAGATGTAAAAAATTCGATTATATGCACAAGAAACGCCCGAATATTTTTCGTCCGGGCATCCTCGGTATCAATCATAAATCAGCTCAAACTTTACAATCGTTTCTGCCTGTACCTTGCAAGCGTTCATCTGCCGTACCCATTCTATTTGATTAACGGCTTTGAGTTGTTCGGTCACGCCGTTTCGCTTCGCGAGATCCGGCACGATCAACTCCATACGGTTTCGTGCCGCTTCTTCAATTTTGGCGCAATACTTTCTTATGGATGCCCACCTATGGTGCGGCTTCCTGTTTTGGATATATTTCACAGCTAAAAATATTACGATGAGTATAATTTAAAGTTTTGTAAACGAGGTGGAAAGGCATGGAAACGCCCCCTGCCCAGGCGGGGCAGGGGGCGCGGCGTCCCGGTAAAAGGGCTTACTTCGCCTGAAGTTCCTTGATGCAGTTGGGGCAGACGTTCTTGCCCTTAAAATTGATGACACCCTTTGCGTCGTCACAGAAAATGCAAGCGGGCTGGTACTTCTTCAAGACGATGGAGGTACCGTCCACATAGATTTCAAGAGAGTCCTTCTCCGCAATATCCAGGGTGCGCCTCAGTTCGATCGGAAGAACGATGCGCCCAAGTTCATCGACCTTCCGCACAATACCGGTGGATTTCATAGATTACTACTTCCTTTCCCCATGAACTGCCCTAGCTTCCCGTCAAGAAGAAGCTGATATATTTCATTATAACACATGGTATTTCAATGTCAATTCAAATTTGGAAAAATTTTGACTATATATGTATGTTTCTATCTAAAAATGGAAAATAAGGAGGCGCGCTCTGCAAAAGGGCAAAGTTGGAAAAACAGGAATGGAACCGTGGGACGGGCCATATAGATAGGGGGAGGGAAAAGGAGGCGTGTGGCGATGGCGATGGCGGTGATCTGGACGGGGATGGTGGTAGCGGCCGTTCTGTGCGGCCTGGCCACGGGAAACGGACCGGCCGTTGCGGCGGCGGCAATGGAAGGCGCGGCGGCCGCCGTGGAGCTGTGCCTGTCCATGGCCGGTATCCTCTGCCTGTGGATGGGCGTTATGGAGGTGATGCGCCGCTCCGGCCTGTCCGACGGCCTGTCCCGGCTGCTGCGGCCCATCCTGCGGCGGCTCTACCCGGAATTTGCGCGGGATCGGGACGTCATGGACAGTATCTCGGCCAATGTTTCCGCCAACCTGCTGGGGTTGGGCAACGCCGCTACGCCGCTGGGGATCCAGGCCGCCCGGCAGATGAGCCGGAAGACGCCGGGGGTGGCCTCCGATCCGTTATGCATGCTGGTGGTGTGCAACACCGCCTCCATCCAGCTCATCCCCACCACCGTGGCCAGCGTCCGCCTGGCTGCCGGAAGTGCCGCGCCGTTTGACATCCTGCCCGCCGTCTGGCTGGCCTCGGCCATCTCAGTGTGCGTGGGCATCCTGGCGGCGAAGGTGTTTGCAAGGCTGTGGAGGAAGTAGGGATGGAACTGTTTTTTACCATGCTGGTGCCCCTGATCATCGCCGCCGTGGCCCTGTATGGAATGGCGCGGCGGGTGGACGTGTACGACGCGGTCGTCCAGGGGGCCGGCGAGGGCCTGGGAGTGCTCATCAAGATCGTGCCGCCGCTGGTGGGGCTGCTGACGGCGGTGTATATGCTGCGCGCATCCGGCGCGCTGGAGCTGGCGGCCCAGGCCCTTGCGCCGGTGCTCACCCGGCTGGGCATCCCGCCGGAGACGGTGGCGCTGATGCTGGTGCGGCCGGTCAGCGGCAGCGCGGCGCTGGGCGTCGGAGCGGAGCTGATCTCCACCTATGGGCCGGACTCGCAGATCGGGCGCACGGCGGCGGTGATGCTGGGCTCCACGGAGACTACGTTTTATACCATCGCGGTCTATTTCGGCGCGGCGGGGATCGTAAAGACCCGTTATGCCGTCCCTGCCGCCCTTTGCGCCGACCTGGCAGGCTTCATGGCCGCCGCCTGGGCCGTGCGTGTGATCTTCCATTAAAAACGGCGCTTCGGTCAGGGACCGAGGCGCCGTCAGGCTGTTTGGATGTGCAGGGCAGATCAGGAGGCCCGGTCCAGGCGCCGGTGTACATCCCGCCGGAGCAGGGTATAGAGGACCGACGCAATGGGGACGCTGAGCAGGACGCCTACCAGACCCATCAGCCCGCCGCCGACTGTGACGGCGGCCAGTACCCAAATGCCCGGCAGGCCGATGGAGGTGCCCACCACCTTGGGATAGATCACATTGCCTTCGATCTGCTGGAGGATCACCAGGAAGATCAGGAAGGTGACCGCCTTGAGCGGGGAGACCATCAACAGCAGCAGAGCGGAAAGAATCGCCCCGATGTAGGCCCCGGCCACGGGGATGAGCGCGGAGGAGCCGATGATGACCCCGATGAGAGGGGCATAGTCCGGCTGAATGAAGAGCATGCCGATGGAGCACAATCCGCCCAGAATGCAGGCCTCGATAAGCTGGCCGGTGACGAAGTGGGTGAAGGTATCCCCTGTGAGGTGTACCACGTCCAGGATTGGGTCGGCAAATTTTGGAGGGACGTAGGCCCGGAGCAGCCGGCGGCACTGGGAGAGCAGGCGTTCCTTGCCGGAGAGCATGTAGATCGAGAACACCAGAGCCAGCACTCCGGTGACTACCATGGACACCAGTCCGCTGGTAAACTCCAGCAGGTGGGGGCCCAGGTCGGAGAGGAAGGCCAGCACCTGGTCGAACAGGTTCTGGAGGGGGGCCTTCAGACTGGACAGGTCCAGGGTGTCCAGCTTGAGGTAGGCCAAAAGCTCGTTGGTCCAGGTTTGCAGATTGTTGAGGTACCCGCTCAAGCTGCCCACGAAGATCTGGATGCTCTGTGCCAGCTTGGGCACCACGAAAGAGAAGATGGCGCTGATGACGATCACCAGCACCAGATAGGAGGTGACCACCGCCAGGGGGCGCGCCCATCCGGACGCCCGGGTCCTGCCGAGGCCGCGGCCATACAGGCGGCAGAAAAAGTGACAGGGCCGGTTGAGCACAAAAGCAATGCCAAAGCCGATGAAAAGAGGCTTGAACAGTCCCAGCAGGCGCCAGAGGCCGCCGCTCACCACGTCCAGACGGGCCAGCGCCATGACCAGCACCACCGCATAGGTGATGATCAGCAGAATGCTTTTGAAGAGCTTTCTATCCATGGCTCCTCCTTAATATAATTCTTGAAACGCCTGAGCACACTATAGCATCGGCAGGCCGGTGCCGTCAATCGAAGGAACGGATTTTTAAGGAAAGATTAATGGTTGGCGGCAATTTCTAAAATTTGCTTGACAAAACGCGATAAGACTCGTATAATCATAGTAAACATATAGGAATTATGTATTTTAAGCAAGACGATCCAGGAAAGGAGACATCGCCATGTCGCGAATTGTTTATGCCGACCATGCGGCCACCACGGCCCTGTCCGATACGGCCCTGAAGGCCATGCTCCCTTATTTTAACCAGAGCTATGGAAACCCCTCCAGTCTCTATTCGTTTGCCCAGCAGGCCAAATCCGACCTGGAGGCGGCCCGGGCCCAGGTGGCCGCCTGCCTGAACGCCCAACCGGAGGAGATTTATTTCACCTCCTGCGGCAGCGAGTCCGACAACTGGGCGCTGCGGGGCGTGGCTGAGCAGAAGAAGGACAAGGGGAGGCACATCATTACCTCCGCCATCGAGCACCACGCGATCCTCCATACCGCCCGGTATCTGGAGAAGCAGGGCTTTGAGGTCACCTATCTGCCGGTGGACGGCCAGGGACGGGTGGACCCCGCCGCCGTGAAGGCGGCCCTCCGCCCGGATACGATCCTCATCTCCATTATGACCGCCAACAACGAGATCGGCACCATCGAGCCAATCGCGGAGATCGGGGCGATCGCCCGGGAAGCGGGCGTACTCTTCCACACCGATGCGGTACAGGCTGTGGGCCATATCCCGGTGGATGTTCAGGCATGGAAGGTGGATCTGCTGTCTCTGTCCGGGCACAAGTTCCGGGGCCCCCGGGGGATGGGGGCGCTCTATGTCCGCAAGGGGGTGCGCCTGCCGCCGCTGATGTTCGGCGGCGGTCAGGAGAAAGGCCGCCGGGCGGGCACCGAGAATGTGGCCGGGGCTGTGGGCCTGGCCGCCGCGCTGCGGGAGGCGACGGATGGTCTGGCCGCCGAGTCCGCCCGTCTGTCCGCCCTGCGGGATAAGCTCGCCGCCGGACTGGGGCGTATCCCCTATTCCCGCCTGACGGGCGATCCGGTCAACCGTCTGCCGGGAACCGCGTCCTTCGTCTTCGAGGGCGTGGAGGGCGAGGCCCTGCTGCTGCTGCTGGACGCCCGAGGGATCTGCGCCTCTTCCGGCTCCGCCTGTTCCTCGGCCTCCCTGGACCCGTCCCACGTGCTGCTGGCCATCGGCCTGCCCCATGCGATCGCCCACGGCTCCCTGCGCCTTACTTTGGGAGCGGAGAACACCGAGGAGGACGTAGCGTATCTGCTGCAGGAAGTGCCCCGGGTGGTCCAGTATCTGCGGGAGATGTCCCCTGTGTGGGACAAAGCGGCGGGGAAGCCCACCTGGGAACTGTAATGCCGTAATATTGAAAGGAGATATTCCATGCTGTATTCTGATAAGGTCATGGACCATTTTGAGCATCCAAGGAATGTGGGTGAGATTGCGGATGCCGACGGGGTGGGCCAGGTCGGCAACCCCAAGTGCGGCGATATTATGAAAATGTACCTCAAGATCGACGATAAGGGCGTGATCACCGACGTAAAGTTCAAGACCTTCGGCTGCGGCTCCGCCATCGCCACCTCCTCCATGGCCACGGAGATGATCCGCGGAAAGACCATCGACGAGGCCATGGGACTGACCAACGCCGCCGTGGCGGAGGCGCTGGACGGGCTGCCCGGCTATAAGATGCACTGTTCCGTTCTGGCGGAGGAGGCCATCAAGGCCGCCTTGGCCGACTATTACCGCCGGCAGGGGAATGCGGTACCCGAGGAGCTGAAGCTCCCCTGCGACGGCGACGAGCACAGCTGCTGCGCCTGCCGCTGAGAAACGGCGCACCGTCCCAAGCCCCGGAACCCGGCTGGTTCCGGGGCTTTTTGGCTTGACAGGGGGGCGTGGTTGGCATAGAATAGCCTATACGTGATACGGAAATATCCCCGCTTTTGGAGAAAACGGGGCGTTGGAACGGAATTTTGTCGTTAAGAGGAGTACGGGTCCGTGATTGAACTGAAGCATGTGTCAAAGACCTTCCCCACGGCGGACGGAACGTTTACCGCCTTGGAGGACATCAACCTGACCATTTCGGACGGAGACATTTTCGGCGTGGTGGGTATGTCCGGCGCGGGCAAGTCCACGCTGGTGCGGTGCATCAACCTGCTGGAACGGCCCAGCGCCGGGCAGGTGATCATCGACGGGGCGGATATGACCGCCCTCAGCGCCGGACAGCTGCGGCAGAAGCGCCGCTGTATCAGCATGATCTTCCAGCAGTTTAATCTGCTGATGCAGCGCACCTGCCTGAAAAATATCTGCTTCCCCCTGGAGATCGCCGGAGCCGGCACGGCCCAGGCCAAACGCAGGGCCCTGGAGCTGCTGGAGATCGTGGGGCTGCCCGACAAGGCCGATGCCTATCCGGCCCAGCTCTCCGGCGGCCAGAAGCAGCGCATCGCCATCGCCCGGGCCCTGGCCTCCGATCCCAAGGTGCTTTTGTGCGACGAGGCCACCAGCGCGCTGGACCCCACCACCACCCGCTCCATCCTGCGGCTGATCCAGGACATCAACAAGCGCCTGGGCATCACCGTCATCGTTATCACCCATGAGATGACGGTTGTGGAGGAGATCTGCACCCATGTGGCGATCCTGGATCACGGCCATATGGTGGAGACCGGAACGGTAGAGGAGGTCTTCGCAAACCCCAAGACCGAGGCGGGGCGCAGGCTGGTCTACCCGGAGGGGGTGCAGGTCACCCGTCAGCTGCCGGGCAGCCACATCGTGCGGCTGGTCTTCAACGGCGGCACGGCCTATCAGCCCCTCATCGCCTGCCTTGCCATCGACTGCGGCGTCAAGGCCAATATCCTGGGGGCGGAGACCCGCAATGTGGATGGCCGGGCCTATGGGTATATCCTGCTGGGCCTGCCCGACGACGCGGACGAGGCCGGACGCGCCATGGCCTACCTCAGCGCCCAACGGGACGTGACGGTGGAGGAGGTGGAAAACTACCATGCCTGAGCTGCTGAACAATCCGGAGATCCTGCGGCTGCTGGAGCTGTCCAAGAACGGCCTGCTCTTCGCCGTCTGGGAGACGCTTTATGTCACCGTGGTCGCCACGCTGTTCGCCTATGTCATCGGCCTGCCCCTGGGCGTGCTGGCGGTGGCGGGAGAGGAGGGCGGCGTGCTGCCCCTGCCCCGGCCCGTCATGGCCGTGATCAACTTTGTCATCAATATCCTGCGCTCGGTACCCTTCCTGATCCTGATGGTAATCGTTATCCCGCTGTCCCGGCTCATCATCGGTACCAGTATTGGGACCGTGGCCACCATCATCCCCCTGATCGTGGCGGCGTTTCCCTTCGTGGCCCGGCTGGTGGAGGCATCCATCCGCGAGGTGGACAAGGGCGTCATCGAAGCGGCCCAGTCCATGGGCTGCTCTCCCTTCCAGATCATCTGGAAGGTCATGCTGCCGGAATCCCGTCCTTCTCTGATCTCCGGCTTCACCACCGCCTTTATCACCATCCTCAGCTACGGCGCCATGGCGGGCGCCATCGGCGGCGGCGGTTTGGGCTCCATGGCGCTGAACCTGGGCTATCAGCGCCAGATGAAGATCATCCTCTGGGTGTCTGTGGTGGTGCTGGTTATCCTGGTGCAGATTTTCCAGTCCGCCGGGACCCGCGCGGCCGTGCGCCTGGACCGCCGCGTGGGCGACAAGGCCCGGAGGAAGGCCGCCCGGAAACGCAAAGCGGAAAAGGCCGGTCTCCAGTAAAAATCGGCGGGGCGGGCAGAAAGCGGATTCTGTCCGCCCCTGTTTTTGTGAAAAATGCCCGGTTGACAGATGGGCTTTGTCAGGTTAAACTAAGTGCAACCCGGAGACAATGGAATATCGCCGACAAAGGCAATGAAAAGAAGAGTACGCGCGCAGATACGTCGCAGAGAGCCCGGACAGGTGGGAACGGGCACGGAAGGGCGCGGGGAACATGGTCTTGGAGCCGCGCACCGAGTGCATGACGCATTAGGCTGCGACGGGGGCGCCCGTCATAGCGCAGGCGTATCGGTCCGTCCCGTACGCGCAAAGGCCCCCGCCGCGAGGTGTGGGCGAAGCAAGGTGGTACCACGAAGCGGAATGCTCTCGTCCTTGATGCATGGCATCGAGGGCGTTTTTTTATCGGAGATTGTCCCCGGCCGGCGATGGCCCTGCCGCTTCCGTGGTATAACATTTTTTGAAAAAGGAGAATGCAACATGAAAAAATTTGTCTCTCTGCTCCTCACCGGCGTGCTGGCGTTCGGCCTGCTGGCCGGCTGCGGCAACAGCGGCACCGCCGCTTCCCCCGCCCCTGAGACCACCGGCCCTGAGACGGCCGCGCCTGAGACCGGCACGCCCGAGACCGGCAGCCTGGAAGGTACCGTTCTTAAGGTAGGAGCCACGCCCGCGCCCCACGCCGAGATCCTGGAGGTGGTCAAGCAGCTGCTGGCCGAGCAGGGCATCACCCTGGAGATCACGGTCTTCAACGACTACATTCAGCCCAACACCGCGGTGGAGAACGGCGACCTGGACGCCAACTACTTCCAGCATATCACCTACATGGACGAGTTCAACGCCAGCAACGGCACCCACCTGGTCAGCGCCGCCGCCATCCACTACGAGCCCTTCGGCCTGTATGCCGGAAAGACCGACAGCCTGGACGCGCTGGCGGACGGCGCCCAGATCGCCGTGCCCAACGATACCACCAATGAGGCCCGTGCCCTGCTCCTGCTGCAGCAGGAGGGGCTGATCACCCTCAAGGAGGGCGCCGGCCTTACCGCCACCAAGGCGGATATCGCCGAGAACCCCAAGAACCTGGACATCGTGGAGCTGGAGGCCAGCCAGCTGCCTGTGCGTCTGGCGGACGTGGATATGGCCGTCATCAACGGCAACTACGCCATCGACGCCGGGCTGAAGGTGTCCGACGCCCTGGCCGTTGAGGCTGCCGACGGCGAGGCGGGCACCGCCTACGCCAATGTGCTCACCGTCAAGGAGGGCCGGGAGAACGAGCCCGCCATCCAGGCCCTGGTGGAGGCCCTCCAGAGCCGGCAGGTCAAGGATTTCATTGATGAGACCTACGACGGCGCCGTGGTCGCCGTATTCTAAAAGGGAACCGGCAGGCCTGCCCGGCACACTGGGACGGGCCTGCCGGTCCGTTCAGACGGGAAAGGAGGATGACGCCGTGAACGTTGCGCAGGATCTGACCGCATTGATTGGAAACACGCCTTTGCTGGAGCTGAAACATTTTGCCCCCGGGGTCCTGGTCAAGCTGGAGAGCTTTAATCCGCTCTCCTCCGCCAAGGACCGGGCGGGGTACTATATGATCCGGGACGCGGAGGAGCGGGGGCTGCTGAAGCCCGGCGGCATCATCGTGGAACCCACCAGCGGCAACACCGGCGTGGCGCTGGCCTATATCGGGGCGATCCGGGGCTATCGCGTGATCCTGACCATGCCGGAGAGCATGAGCGCCGAACGGCGGGGCCTGCTCTCCGCCCTGGGGGCAGAACTGGTGCTCACGCCGGGAGAGGGCGGCATGTCCGCGGCCATCGACAAGGCGCTCGCGCTGCTGGCGCAGATGCCGGGGGCCTGGATGCCCGATCAGTTCCGGAATCCGGCCAATGCCCGGGCCCACTATGAGACCACCGGACCGGAGATCTGGCGGGACACGGAGGGAAGCGTGGACGTGCTGGTGGCCGGGGTAGGGTCCGGTGGGACCGTCACGGGAGCGGGGCGCTACCTGAAGGAGCAGAATCCGCAGATCCGGGTGGTGGCGGTGGAGCCCGCCGAATCCCCCGTCCTCTCCGGCGGAACGGCAGGGGCCCACGGGATTCAGGGGATCGGGGCGAACTTTGTTCCCGACGTACTGGACCGGAGCGTGGTGGACGAGGTGCTCCCGGTGCCCACACAGGCCGCCTGCGCCGCGATGCGGGCGCTGACCGGGGAGGGCATCCTGGCGGGCATCTCGTCCGGAGCGGCCGCTCACGCCGCGCGTGTGCTCTCACAGCGAAGCGAGCTTGCGCACAAACGCATCGTAGCCATTCTGCCGGATACCGGAGAGCGGTATCTCTCCACCGGCCTGTTTCAAAGCTGAAGGACGCCCGCGCGGCACGCCGCGCCGGGCGGGACAGCGCGCCAAAAGGGCCCTCCGCCGGTCAGGCGGAGGGCCCTTTTGGCGAAGGGTACCCGGGAATTTTGGGACAGTTCCAGTTTACGCAAAGCACGCGCGTTGTGCAATACATACAAATGTGTAAGTAGCTAACCGGGCGGTTTTCAGGAACCAGACGGTAAGCATGCCGGAATTGTGCAACCTTGCAAAAGGAGAACGCACCATTTTGTGCATGATGTGCGGGAAACTGGCGGATCGGCGGAGGATTTGTGCAAAACCAATGAAAATCGGACAAAATTTTTGGAACAGCAGCGGTTTTTACAAAACGTTCACAGGAGATTCAAAAAAGGTCCAAAATCTGACTGCGGTTGTGTGGTATCTTAATGTTACAGCCAAGAGCACAACAAATAAGGAACGGCCGGGGAGGGCGCAGGCGGAGAAATGCCATCCCAGGCGCACTCGGGAGTACCGGCGGCCTTATCACTGTCCCCCGGCTGTGGGGACAGACAAGCAGCAGCATGCCGCAGGCATGTTTCGAAATACAAACGAAGGGCCCGCGTTTTCCTTCCGGAAGACGCGGGCCCTTTGAATATCCCGGGGCATAGCGGCAGCCTCATTTTTGGAAATAATTGAATAATAACGTCCCTCTTTTCCGCCCGGACCGGGCAGGGGTGAAGGAGGGATGCCGAATGGCACAGTATACACCCCATTACGGGCTCCACCAGTGGGAGCCGGAGGACAGCTTTTTACGGGAGGACTTCAATCAGGATCTGGCCAGG
>NZ_JANGBE010000032.1:0-45002 GCF_024462255.1 Flavonifractor sp. DFI.6.63
TGGGGCAACAAAAAGTACATGAATATGAAGCACCTGGAGGCCGCCATTGAGGATGCCTCCATTGCCGGCTGACTCCATTCATGCCAGAGCTTGCAAACTAAAGTGCGAAAAAATCTTGACACGACCTCAAAATAACAGGGCAGCCTCATAACGAGACTGCCCCTACAAACTTGAATTTTTACACCTTTACCATTGCAAGTATTTCTTCTACATAATCATTTGCGTGGTTAATTGAAAACTCTCCGTGATACATTTTCCTCATAACACGCAAAGAACTATTTTTCAGTTTTTCATTGATTATTTGTGCAGATTTTTTCATTGCAGCATTTTCTCTTTCACCTACAAATACTTTGACTTTTGCTGTACACGTTTCAATTGATTCTTTTATAGAATACAGAGAATTTGCTTGCAAAAATGCAATCATATTTTGTTTTGCAATACCACATGTATCTTTATAATAATCGTCAAATAACTCTTGCTTTATTTTAAGCGACTTAAATTGTAATTTTGAGAACCATTTATGTCTAATCAATCCGTAACAACTTCCAAACGCTGGTTTAATCATAGCATATGTGAGCTTTGAAGGAATAACCAAAGTACTCTCAACAATTGCATATTCGCAAATATTACCTCGCTGCGACAGTATTTCAAGCAATATCTGACCGCCAAGAGACAACCCACCTATTAGCAACACAGAACCCTTAAATTTCTCATCTATAAAGGAAATGATTTCTTTTGCATTATCCTCAATTGTTGTAAAACCATTATCACTTCCTGTGTGACCATCCAATATAGGAATAATGACATGAAATTTATTTTGAAGCGTTTCTGCTTCCTCTCGATAATTCCAGCAAGATAAACCGCCACCATGTAAAAGAATAATTACATCTCTATTCTCTTTTCCGTATCCCTTGTAATTCATATTCTTTTACCTCGTTATAAAATTCCGATTTGTCACTTTTTAATACTTGCATGTATTTTATCATGCAGGCAAACTATTTTCAATATATGGTCAAATTGCCGGAGATTTTAGTGGTGCACAAATAGAGTAAAAGGGATCGGGAAACACAGGACTTGAAACCTGATTCACATCATGATAAAATAATAAAATAACGGGTAGTTTGCCGCGCATCCGCGCACTCTGTGCGCGGACGCTGTCATTTTAGGCCCTGCTGTGAGCAACGGCGAAGGGCGGCTTTATCCGGCCCGAGCGCCGGGGTAAAGCAACAAAAACGGTTACAGAAGAGGTTGCGCATGGATATCACTCCGGAAAAGGCGTTGGTCAATCAGCCCAAAACCGTCCGCGGACAGGAGACCCTGAACCGTATCTGCCAGGCCGCAGAGCAGGTTTTCTATGAAAAGGGCTACTATGAGACCTCCATCAACGACATTACGAACCTGGCCAAGGTCAGCGCCGGGACCTTTTACATTTACTTTGAGAGCAAGCTGATGCTGTATAAATACCTGCTGTCCCAATACGGGCATCGGATCCGAAAGCACATCAGCCTGGCGGTGGCCAACTGTACCACCCGGCGCTCGGCGGAACGGGAGGGCCTGCGGGCCTGGCTGGGCTTTGTGGCGGAACACAAATATGTGTTCAATATCACGTGGGAGTCCCTGTTTATTGACCGGAGCCTTTTCGATGAATACTATGCCAATTTCTCCGCCGCTTACGTGGGGCAGCTGAAGAAGGCGCGGGAGAAGGGCGAGGTGGCCGACATTGATCCAGAGGTGCTCAGCTTTGCATTGATGGGCATCAGCAACTTTATCGGCCTGCACTGGGTGGTCTTCAAGGAGGAGCGCGATCTGGATCATGTGGTAAACGAGGCGATGAAAATCATTGACGGGATCTTTCCGCCGGAAGACTGACGCAGGGGAGACACGAGGGCGAACGGAACGGCCGTGGGATTTCTTACATCCACCGGGCGAAAATAGTCGTACGGCGAAAAAATCCGCACGATAGGGCTTGCTTCCGGTTGGGGCAATCCGGCTGAAAAAGGGGGACGGCACAGGGAAAGGCCTGTGCCGTCCCCTTTTTGAGGGATTCGTCAAAAACACAAGAGCGGGAGCGGGGTGAAAAAAATACTTGTTGACATTGCCAGTGGAGTGTGGTATGTTTGGCTTAAATATGAAACATGATTCATGTTTCATAAAGCGGCCGTCAGCCGGCGGGCGGCCGCAGCAAAAAGAGGACAAGAGAATAGGAGGTATCTGCATGGACATTTCCAAGCATAAGACCCTGCTGATCGTACTGATCGCAATCCTCTGGATCGCCTGCATCATCACGGGAACCACAGGACACTTTGTTCTCGGCATGTGCCTGGGCGTGGCGCTCATGTTCCTGCATATGATCTTGGGCGTGGCAAAGCAGGGAAAGGTCTCCAAACAGTTTTTGCTCTATCCCCTGCTGATCTGGGCGGCGCTGTGGCTGGTCAGCTTCATCCTGTCGGGCTACTTCGGCGATCGGTTTGCCGGAGGGATGCCCGCCTTTACGGTGCTGGGCTTCCATCCCTCCTTTGCGCCCACCATCTTCCTGTATTGGATCGGCGGACAGCTCACCCTGAATTTGGGGCTCTACCTGCTCCAGGATGAGTGGCTCTCCCAGAAGGACTGGGATGCGTTCTGCGACAAAGTCAAGGGAATGAAGGGGGTCAAATGATATGCCGCACAGTACGGTCGTTTTAATCGCAGCCTTTTCCGCGCTGATGATCGCGGTCTCCTTCGGCATCGGCGTCTGGGCCAAGAAAAAAGCCAATACCGCCCAAGCCTATTTCGGCGGTACCGCCATGTTCGGCCCGGTTGCCGTGGGCCTTTCCTCCATGGCGGGCATTGCCTCCGCGTTCGCCCTGGTGGGCGTTCCCGGTATCATCTACACCTCAGGAAACGCCATGACGTTCTGGATGCTCTCCGGCGCGGCCTTTGCCATGAGCTACATCATCCTGGGCAAGAAGGTGCGGGCCATGGCCGAGATCGCCCCCATCTCCAGTCTGGGCGATATCTGTGACGTGCGCTTCAACCATAACCGTTTTATCAAAGCCCTCATGTCCATTATTATCTGCCTGGGCTGCGTGGGCTATCTGGCCGCCCAGATCTCCGCGGGCAGCGCCCTCATCGCCCAGCTGGTGGATATCCCGCCCATCGTGGCCGGGTTTTTGATCTTTGGCCTGCTGACCGTCTACACCGCTTTGTCGGGCGAAGTGGGCGGCCTGCTGAGCCAGGCGTTCCAGGGCTTCGTCATGGTGCTGGCGGGGCTGGTGCTCATCATTGCCTTTTTTGTGGTCACCGGCGGCTTTGGAAATGTGCTGGAGGCCGTGTCCGCCGTCCCGGAGGTCACCGGGAGCAACGGGGTCACCAAGACGCTGGGCGCCACCCTGCTGGACGCCTGGGGGACCATGCCCGGCGGAATTTCCCTGACCTGGATGCTCATCCCCATCCTGGGCTGCGTAGGGCAGCCGCAGGTGCTCACCCGTATGTACGCGGTGAAGAATCCCCGGGATCTGCCTAAGGCCGGGCTGGTCACCGCCGTGACCCACACCATCGTGGGCTTCCTGGCGGTAGTGGCGGCCTACGGCGCGCTGTACCTGGTAGCGACCGGGACCATCGACCCGCTGGTTTCCGGGGATCAGGCCATCTATGCATTCTCCGATTATCTGGGCATCTGGGCGCAGGTGCTGGTGTACGCCGCCATACTGGCCGCCGCGCTGTCTTCGGCCAGTATGTTCCTGACCTCCTCCTCCACGCTGATCTCCAAGGACCTGACCTCTGCGCTGGGCATTAAGATCGCCCCGGAAAAGCAGATCAATGTCTCACGCGTCTTCATGTTTGTGCTGGGGGCCGTGTCCATCGTGGTGTCCATCTACTCGACCGAGATGGTGGCCCTGCTGGGCACCTTCGGCTGGGGCACCCTGGTCTCCGGGACCTTCCCGGTCTTTGTGCTGGGCCTGCTGTGGGAGCGCTGCAACGAGAAGGGCGTCATGTGCGGCGTAGCCGTCTCCCTGGTCTTCAACATCATCCCCTTCTTTGGATTCAAATTCCCCAGCGCCCTGCCCGGCTACTTTATCACCTCCGCCCTGGCGGTGGCCGTTACGGTGGTGGTTTCCATCATCGTCCCCAAAAAGGAACTCTCTCCCCAGCTGGACGCAGTGCTGAAGCTGTGATAACCTGGGGGAGGACGAGGCCGTCCGTGCGCCCGTAGTGTTGCGCCCAAAGGACGGGCCGGGACTTCTCGGATCCTTCCCAAGAAGAAAACAGCCTTCCCGTTCCGCCGGGCGGCAATGCCGCCCGGCCCTCCCCCCGCGTATCGTGTCCGCTCCGTGGGGCCGGCCGCACCACACAGACCATTCAGGAGGCGCCGCCCACGGCCCCTCCTGGTGGCGGACGGCGCCACGGAGCGGACGCTGCGAATCACCGGAGGTCCGCTGACGGACCGGTGTGGGCGCCGGTTCCGGCAGGGACGTCCCAAAACCGATTGGAGGAACCGATATGAGACTGCTGGCCATTTGCGGAAGCCCCCGGGAGTCGGGGAACACCCGCCGCTATCTGGAGCTTGCCCTGAAGGAGGCCCAAACGCTGGGCGCGGAGACCGAACTGGTCTGGCTGGGCGACAAGACCATTCATGGCTGCAAGGGCTGTTACGGCTGTGTCCAGGCCCGCCGCTGCGTCATTGAGGACGATTTCCAGCCCATCCTGGCGCAGATGGCCCGGGCAGACGGCATTCTCCTGGGCGCGCCCACCTATCATGCTTCCATTCCCTGTGAACTCAAGGCCCTGTTGGACCGGGCGGGTTTCTCCGGCCGCTGGGCGTGCAACGAGATGAAGAAAGCGGACGAGGGCTATACCTGGCAGGGGAGTCTGTTCTCCGGCAAGGTGGTCGCGCCCGTCACCGTGGCCCGGCGGGCGGGCCAGAACTTTGCCTTCGCGCAGCTGCTGCTCTGGGCGGCCTGCAACGACTGCGTCATTCCCGGAAACACTTACTGGAACGTAGGCGTTGCCGGAAAGGGCGGCGCGGTAGACGCCGACGGGGACAGCGAAGGCGTGGGGATCATGCAGGGCATGGCCCGCCGGATGGTGCGGACGATAGAGGCCCTGAACCGAACATAAGGAGCGATGTGATATGTCCAATGCATGGATCGGAAACTATGCCGCTTCCCGCGCACGGCTGAATCCCGGACGGGCGGCGGTGGAGGATCTGGATACCGGGGCGGTCTATACCTATGACGATCTGGAACGGCGGGCCAACCGGCTGGCCCACTATTTAAAAGAGGCCTGCGGCGTTGCCAAGGGGGACCGGGTGGCCTTCCTGTCCCGGAACCGGGTGGAACTCATCGACGCCTATTACGCCACCGGAAAGCTGGGGGCCATTCTGGTGCCCTATAACGCCCGGCTGTCCGCCAAGGAGCTGGGGCAGCTCATGGAGCGGGAGGGCCTGAAGGTGCTCTTTTACGAGGATGTGTTTGCAGCCAACGCGGCGGCGCTGGAGGGGACGTGTCCGGTGAAGACCTTCGTAGTGCTGGGAGGCGAGAGCCAACAGGGCCATCCGGCGTACGACGAGCTCCTGTCCCGGCAGCCGGACACGCTGGTGGCCTGCGACGCACTGGAGCTGGAGGATATTCACCTCATCATCCACACCGGCGGCACCACCGGACTGCCCAAGGGCGGCCTGGTGAGCCACCGCAGCGAGCTGTTCAATTCCTTCAATGAGATCTGCACCTGGGGCTTGAGCTACAGCGACAGCGCCGTTATCCTGCTGCCCCTGTTTCACACCGGGGGCTGGAACCTGCTCACCCTGCCGCTGCTCCACGCAGGCGGAAAGCTCTACCTGAGCCGGGTTTACGATCCCAAGCAGACGCTGGAGGTCATCCAGCGGGAGCGCACGACCTGTCTCTTCGGCGCGGCCACGATTTTCCGCATGATGGTGGAGTGCAGCGAATTCAAGGACGCGGACCTGTCCAGCCTGCGCTGGATCATGGCCGGGGCGGCCCCCACCCCCATCAACATCATGCAGGAGTTCTGGAATAAGGGCGTCAAGTTTGTCCTGGGCTATGGCATGACCGAGGCGGGCCCCAACAACCTGTCCACCCCGGCCCAGTTCGTGCCCCAGAACGTGGTGGAGGAAAAGTTTGCCTCGGTGGGCAAACCCATGTACCTGTCTCTGGTGAAACTCATCGACGACGACGGCCGGGAGATCACCACCCCCGACACCCCGGGCGAGCTGCTTTGGAGCGGCCCGCAGCTCTTCTCCGGCTACTGGGAAAACCCCCAGGAGACCGCCGCCACCCTGGTGGACGGATGGGTCCATACCGGGGATATGGCTACGGTGGACAAGGACGGCTTCTATTATATCGTGGGCCGGAAGAAGAATATGTTTATTTCCGGCGGAGAGAACGTCTTCCCGCCGGAGATCGAGAGCGCCCTTTATGATATCGAGGCGGTGCGGGAGTGCTGCGTCTTCGGCGTCCCGGACGAGAAGTGGGGCGAGGTGGGCAAGGCAGTGGTCTCGCTCAAACCGGGCATGATCCTGACGCGCGGGGAGATCCTCTCCGCCCTCGACGGCAAGCTGGCCCGCTACAAGATCCCGAAATATATCACCTTCGTGGACGATGTGCCCAAGAACAACGTGGGCAAAATCGTGGTCAAGCAGGTCACCGACCTGTACGGCAAAGCGGAGGACTGACATGGCGGAGAAACAGATCAACGTGGGCATCCGCAGCATCGGCTGCTATGTACCCCAGGGCATCCGGGACAGCGCCTGGATCGGCGCGGCCTCCGGGATCCCCGAGCCGGTGATCCGGGAAAAATTCGGCATCCGGCAGGTCCACAAGGCCGGGCCGGAGGAGACGGTCTCCTCCATGGGAGCAGAGGCCGCCCGCCGCTGCCTGGGGGACTTCGACCCCAGGGATCTGGACCTGGTGGTCTACTGCGGCAGCGAGTATAAAGATTACTATCTGTTCAACTGCGCGGCCAGGGTACAGTACGAGATCGGCGCGGTCAACGCCGCCGTCTTTGAGATCCATAACCTCTGCTCCGCGGGCGTTTGGTCCCTGAAGGTACTCAAGAGCATGATGCTCCAGGACCCGGAATTGAAGCATGTGCTGCTGGTCTCATCCTCAAAGGAGGGGGATCTGATCAATTACCGGGATTCGGACAGCCGCTTCATGTTCAACTTCGGGGACGGTGCGGCGGCGGCGCTGCTGGAGCGTGACCTTGACGAGAACGTCATCCTGGAAAGCGCCATGATCGCCGACGGCCAGTTTGCCGCCGACGTATCGGTGCCCGGCATCGGGTGCCGCAACTTCGAGGGCTTCCGAAACATGCCCTGGGAGGATCACTTTCTGCGGGTGCTGGACGTGGCTAATATGAAGGAGCGGCTGGACCCCATCACCCTGGGGAATTTTGTAAGCGTCATTGCCAAGGCGGCCGACCGGAGCGGCTTCGGTCGGGCGCACATCGACTATCTGGCGCCCATCTTTATGAAAAAATCCATCCTGCTCCACCTGCTGGACCAGTTTGGGCTTGCCGAGGAGAACACCTTCGTGCTGGAGGAGTACGGCCACTGCCAGTCCGCCGACTGCTTTATCTCCCTGCTGGAGGGGGCGCGCTGCGGCAAGCTGAAGGCGGGGGACCGGGCGGTGCTGGTCTCCGCCGGTACGGGCTATACCTGGGCGGCCACCGGCGTACAATGGGGGCCGGTGAAATGAGCGAGCCTTTTTTCCGCCCCTGGGCGGAGATCCGGGCGGGAGAACAGGCGGAACTGACGGTTACTATGGACGACGCCCGGGTGCGGGCCTTCTCCGCCCTCATCGGAGACACGGACTCCTTTCACGTCAGTGACGAGGCCGCGGCGCGCACCGTGTTTCAAACGCGCATCTGTCACGGCGTGCATCTGCTGGCCTATGTATCGGTAACCATCGGGCAGAAGCTGCCCGGATTCGGCACCACCTACGTCTCCCACCAATTTACATTCCGGGCCCCGGTGTACATCGGGGATACCGTTACGGTCCGCATCACGGTTCTGGAGAAGCTGGAGCACCGCCGTCTGCTGCTGGAGACCGCCATCCGGCGGGGCGACGGCGCGGAGGTGCTCACCGGTCAGGCCGTGGTAAAGACCTACTGCTGAACGGAAGGAGCGATCCCATGCAGGGATTGACCATGCAGGAACTGAAGCTGGGCCAGAGCGCCAGCACCTCCAAGACCATCAGTGAGGCCGACGTCTATCTCTTTGCCGGGATCACCGGCGACCTGAATCCGGCCCATGTCAACGAGCCGTACGCGGAAGAGACCCGTTTCGGCGGACGCATCGCCCACGGGATGCTCTCGGCGGGGCTGATTTCCGCCGTCATCGGGATGCAGCTCCCCGGTCCGGGCACTATTTACATGGGGCAGGAGCTGAAATTCCTGGCCCCTGTGCGCATGGGGGATACCGTTACGGCTACCGTGACCGTAAGGGAGCTGGACCCGGCGCGCAACCGGGTGGTCCTGGAGACCACCTGCGAGAACCAGGCAGGCAAGCGCCTGATCGCGGGTCAGGCGCTGGTTATGCCGCCAGGCGCGTAACGGACCGGAAACGGCAAGACGCGGCAAGAAAGGCACGCCGCAGAGGGGGACCTCTGCGGCGTGCCTTTTTGCAGCGGGTCAGGCCTGCGGAGCCAGGAAACGCATCAGGAGAACGGCTACCTCCGCGCGCGTGGCCGTACCTTGGGGGTCCAGTGTGTTGCCGGGCTTTCCGGTCAGGATGCCGCTGGAGACAGCCCACATTACGGATGCTTCCGCAAAGGTGGAGACTGCCCCGCCGTCGGCAAAGGTCTCCAGACCGGCGCGGGCGGCGGTGTTCTGCCCGTGGCTTCCGGCATAGCGGAAGAGCATGGCAGCCAGCTGTTCTCGGGTAATAGGCCCGTCGGGATTGGTGCCGTCGCTGACCGCATTTTCCATGGCCCACAGCCGGGCGGCGGCATACCAGGGCTCACCGCCGGAGAAGCTCTGCCCGTCCAGCCTGGCCAGTACGGTCCAGAGCATGGCGCGGGTCATGGGAAGGCTGGGGGAGAAGGCGCCGCCGCTGGTCCCCTGCATCAGGCCCCGCGCCCAGACACCGGACACGGCCTGCCCATACCAAGCTCCGGAGGGAACGTCGGCAAAGGAAGGCGCGGGGACGGGCGCAGGGGTTTCGCCGGTCGGAACGAAGGACACGGACACCGTTACCGCGCCGGCGGGCATGGTAAAGGTATACCGGCCACCGCCGGCGTCGGTCAGAGAGAGCGCCCGGCCGTTTTGAGCGGCGGCGGAAAGCTGATCCAGCGCATAGCCCTCGCCGGGGGTGACGGTGAGCGTGACCTTGTCCCCCATGGCGGCGCGTTTGGGACGGACGGTCACGAGACCGCCCGTTACGTTGGAGGGGATGCTGACGGGATAACGGCTGAGCTCCGCGCTGCCGCTGGAAGCGGCCCCGTCTCCGCCGTCGTGGCCGCCGTCCTGCGTGGTGCCGGTCAGGGTAAAGGCGTTGGAGTAAACATCGTAGCTGCCGCCGCTGTTGAAGGGGCAGGTGTAGCGCAGCAGGGCCAGCGTTTCACCGGCGGCCAGCGTGTAGGTGCCGTCCTCATTTTGGACGGGCGCCGTGCCGGAGAGGACCTTCAGCTCCACCACGGGGGCGGCGAGCACTGTGCCGTCCTGGGTGGTTACCACCGGCGAGAGCGCCACGCGGGAGCCCGCTTTGGCGGATAGGTCGGACTGAGTGACGCAGACCGCATACTTGCTGGCCCACATGCTGTAATCCGTGGTGTCGCCATTGATGCCCTGCTTCATGTAGGTATCCATAAGCCCCTGGTCCCGCACGGTCCAGGGCCAGAAGGTGATGCCGCGGTATTCGGCGTCCCGCATGGCCTGGACAAACGCGGCGCTGCCGCCGCCATAGCTGGGATTAAAGGTATTGTTGTCCTTCCAGACGCTCAGAGCCACGCTTTGAATGTTGGCGTTTGCGCTGCCCTGATCGCTGAACCCGGTAAGGTAGCCGCAGGACATTTCGGGCCAGGTCCTGGCCATCTCGTCCCGGATGTTGGCGTTGAATGTGATGACCACGCACTGCTCCACCACGTCCAGCTGTTCGGCCAGGGCCTTGACGGCGGCTACGATGGCAGTCTGGCTGGATTTGATCTCGATGAAGTGGACCACGTCCTTGCCCTTGAATTCCGTGAAGAACTGCTCCAGGGTAGCCATGCCCTCGCCGTCCTCCAGATTGACGGGGTTTTTGAACGAGAGCGCCTGAAGTTCCGCCCAGGTGCAGCGCTCCACCGTCAGGTTCTGGTTGTACAGCCGCCCGGTGGTGCCGTCGTGGTCGATGACCAGCACGCCGTCGGTGGTAAGATAGACGTCGTTTTCGATGGCGTTGGCCCCGGATGCATAGGCGTGTTTGGCGCTGCTCAGCGTGTTTTCCGTCGTATCGCCGGGCTGGCCGCGGTGACCGGTGATATAGGTGGGGCGGGCCATGATGATGCCCTCGTCCAGGGATTCCATGGCCGCGATGACTGCCCCGGGGGCAGTGGTAACGATGCCGTTGGGGCCGGCCGTGACCATGGAATAGACGGCCCTGGGATCGGCGGGCGTCTCGGCCCAGACCGTGATCAGCCGCCGCTGGAGGAAACGGATATGCTCCAGAGAGGCGCTTTGCGCGTCCAGCAGAGCAATTTTGGCATGACTTGCGTTGGTGAGGCTGGCGGCGCGCCACAACTCCTTGCCGGTGAGGCTTCCGTCTCCATCAGCGTCCAGATCCTGGAAGGTATAGCGGATCGCGCCCCGCACGCCGGTACAGGCTGCGGCGATCTCCTCCACCAGGGCGGCGTTGGCGCAGTCGGCCAGAACGGAGACATCCATGAGATTCTGCGCCGTGATCCAGTCCTTGACCGCCTGTGCCGCCGGCGCGTCGGAGAGGAAGAGGACCGGCAGGGTGGTGTCCCCCGTCTGCTCCAGGTAGGCGTCCAGCGAATCGGAGAGAAGCGCCCCGCTGCGGTCATAGACCCTCAGCGCGCTGTCCGGATAGACGATGATGCTGGAAGGGCGCTTTTCCGCCGCGGCGACTGCCAGCGCGTCGTTTCCGGCGTCATACACCACCGCCGCGGGGGAAGTGATGGCGGTGTCGGGAGCGTAGAGATCAGCCTGATAGTTGGCCCGGCCCTGGGTGCCCGGGGTGACCTGAAGGGACACGTTGTCGATGTACAGCTCGACGCCGCGGTCGGAGAAGCCAAAGCGGCCGGCGGAGAGACCGCTGAAGGGGGTGGTCAGGATTAGAACGTCGTTGATGTACTGGCGCACCACGCCCCTGGCGCACTCGGTGCGGAAGGTGTAGACCGTATCGGGGTCAAAGTCCTGCGTAAAGCTGCCCGTGGATACCACGTTCCAGCCGCTGCTCCACTGGGCCAGCTCCACACCGCCGCTGGAGGCGCTGATGCGGGAGATGGTCTGCCACCAGGAGCCTGCGTTTTGATACCCGAACATCAGACCGGCCCAGCGCCCGGCCTGGCTGGCGCCGGCAAAGCGCAGGTCCGCTTCAAAGATAAAGTCCACGTTTTCACCGGAACCGGCGGTCACGGGGGTGAGCAGGCGGGAAGTGCCGCTGTCGTCTCCGTCGGCGCCCAGGCGAAGCGCGCCGCCGGTGACCGAGGCGTCCACACTTCCGGCGGCCGTCAGGGACCAGCCCTGGGGCAGCTGACCCTCGGCCACGCCGTCAAACGTCTGGGTGTAAACGACGCGGTTGGGGGTGATGGAAAGCGTCTGCAGCGCGGCGTTCAGAGTGAGCGTCAGATCATAGTGGCCGCTTTCGCCGTCCCAGGCGGCGTTTACGTGGCCGCCGCGTGCGAGGAAATCACTCCCGGCCAACAGCTCCGCGGCGGCCGCGGCGGCCTGCTGATCCTGGCCCTCGTCCGCCGCCAGCAGGTTGTAGCGCAGCAGGTCGGCCGCCGTCCGGGCGGCCTCGGCGTCGGCGGCGGCCTCCGCCTCGCGGCTGCGCAGGGTAAGCGCGGCGGAGCAGCTGCCGCCGTCCCAGGCGGCGGTAATGGTGCAGCTCCCCTGCCCCGTCAACGAAAAGGGTACCTGGGCGGAGCCGTTTTCAAAGAAGAGGTCCAGGGCGGTGCCGCTCGCTTGCTCCTGAAAGCTGGCGTCCAGGCTGCCGCTGCGCTCCAGGGCGTCGCAGGCGTAGTTGGCCTGGACCTCTTCCTGGCTCAAGGCGCGGTCATACAGGCGGACGGAACGAAAGACCGCCTCGAACTTCCGGGTGTCGTCGTCGTGGCCCAGGCGCATCCAGCCGGAGGCGCCGATGGCGCCGGCGGGGGTCCAGCTGGCGGCGGCTTCGCCGTTGACATAGACGGTGCTCTCCGCCCCGGCGGTAAAGACGATGGAGACCGTGGAGCCCTGGAGCAGCGCGGCGGCGTCGTTGAGCTTGGGCCGGTTCTGGTTGTTGCCGTTCTTGAATTCCCAGATGCCGTTGCTGGCCCGGTGGAAGACGCTGAACGAGTCGTTTTCGGAGCTGAGCAGCGTACCGAAGCTGTTGCCGTAAAGAATGTAGTCGTCCACCACCATCTCCAGGGTGAAGGCGCTGCCGTTGATGGTGTCCTGCAAACACTGAGGGGTGCTGTAAGCGGTGTTCTTGAGGTGAAAGCCCTCCCCGGTCCAGTAGTTGTCCCCGGAGAGCTCGGACAGGGCCAGATCGGCCCCGTTTCCGCTCAAGTCCTCCCAAACCGTGGCCGCGGCATCGTGGCCGCTTTTCGTGTTGCAGACCCCGTCCCAGTGGAGGACAAGGCCCTCGTCCACGCAGTCCGGGGCGTTGTCCGCCGTCAGCGTGACGCGTTTGGTTCCGGTAAAGTCGTCCCCGGTGTTCAGAGTCAGCATGGCGCTTTCGCCGGAGTAAAGCTGCTCCGGTACGGCGATCTGCCCGCCGAAGGGCTCCGCGGCCCGGGCCGGCGCCGCCAGCTGGGCCGTCAGCGCGGCGGCCAGAACCAGCCCGGACAGCCTGTGAATCGTCTGTTTCACTCCTGGTTTCCTCCCAATTAAACAATGGCTTTGCCGCGGCGTCCATACGCGCGCCGGCCGTTTCATTGTAAAAGCGGGAGGCCGTCTCCTGCAACGGAGGGGCGGTAAGCTCTGTTTGCAGTTTCGGTCAAGGACAGCGGCAGACAAGAAAAAAGGTTGTAATGGGCGAAAAGATTGCAACAAGAGAGCTGACGCCAACGGGCAAATGGAAAAACAAACGTAAAATTTAGGGGGGGTCTGCCTCTGCCGGACGCTGCGGGGCGCTCACCGCCGCCTTCATCGCCTGGACATAGTCCCGGACCGCGGGTACGGCGTCGCGCCCGTACCGCCCGGCCAGCGTTACGATGGCGGAGCCAACGATGGCCCCGTCGGATACAGCGGCCATGGCGGCCGCCTGCTCGGGCGTGGAGATCCCGAAGCCCACGGCGCAGGGGATACCCGGGTTGGCCCGCCGGACCAGCTCCACCATGGCGCCCACGTCTGTGGTGATCTGGCGGCGCATGCCGGTGACGCCCAGGGAGGACACGCAGTAGACGAAGCCCTCCGCCGCCCGGGCGATCTGGGTGATGCGGCCGGCCGAGGTGGGGGCGATCAGGGAAATGAGGTCCAGTCCGTACTTGCGGCACAGCGGGGCAAATTCCTCTTTTTCCTCAAAGGGCACGTCGGGGAGGATCAGCCCGTCGACCCCGGCGGCTGCGGCGGCGGAGAGGAAACGCTCCGTACCGTAGGAGAAGACCACGTTGGCGTAGGTCATGAACACCAGGGGAAGGGTAAGCGTCCTGCGCAGGCGGCGCACCAGCGCAAAGATCGAATCGGCGGTCACGCCGCCGGACAGGGCCCGGGCATTGGCGGCCTGGATGACCGCGCCCTCGGCGGTGGGGTCGGAAAAGGGGATGCCCAGCTCGATGAGGTCGGCCCCCGCCTGGGCCATGGCGTGCACAATGGCCTCGGTGGTCTCCAGATCCGGGTCCCCGCAGGTGAGGAAGGGGATGAAGGCCTTCCCGCCGGCAAACGCTTCTTTGATTCGGCTCATTCGCGGATCTCCTCCCCACGATACCGGGCGATGGCGGAGCAGTCCTTGTCGCCCCGCCCGGAGATGTTGATGACGATGATCTGTTCCCGCCCCATGGAGGGGGCCAGCTTCCGGGCGCAGGCCACCGCATGGGCCGACTCGATGGCGGGAATGATGCCCTCCATGCGGCTCATGTACGCAAAGGCGTCCACCGCCTCGCTGTCGGTCACGCTTACGTATTCCGCGCGGCCGGTGTCATGGAGCCAGGCGTGCTCCGGGCCGATGCCGGGGTAATCCAGCCCCGCGGAGATGGAGTACACCGGGGCGATCTGGCCGTACTCGTCCTGGCAGAAGTAGCTCTTCATACCGTGAAAGATGCCCAGGCGGCCGGTGGCGATGGTGGCCGCCGTGTCGGGGGTATCCACCCCCCGGCCCGCCGCCTCACAGCCGATGAGCCGGACGGAGGGGTCCTGGATGAAGTGATAGAACGCCCCGATGGCGTTGGAGCCCCCGCCCACACAGGCCAGCACCGCGTCGGGGAGCCGTCCTTCCCGCTCCAGAAGCTGCTGCCGGATCTCCCGGGAGATCACCGCCTGAAAGTCCCGCACGATGGTAGGGAACGGATGGGGCCCCATACAGGAGCCCAGGCAGTAGTGGGTATCGCGGATGCGGGCGGTCCACTCCCGCATGGTCTGGCTGACTGCGTCCTTCAGGGTGGCGGTGCCGGTGGCCACCGGATGGACCTGCGCCCCCAGAAGGCGCATTTTGTAGACGTTCAGGGCCTGGCGCCGGGTGTCCTCCTGGCCCATGAACACCTCGCACTCCATGCCCAGCAGCGCCGCCGCCGTGGCGGTGGCCACCCCGTGCTGGCCCGCCCCCGTCTCGGCGATGAGGCGCGTTTTGCCCATTTTTTTGGCCAGCAGCGCCTGGCCCAGCACATTGTTGATCTTGTGGGCCCCGGTGTGGTTCAGGTCCTCCCGCTTGAGATAGATCTTCGCGCCGCCCAGGTCCTGTGTCATGCGGCGGGCAAAGTACAGCCGGGAGGGCCGCCCGGCGTACTCGTTGAGCAGCTCGGACAGCTCCGCGTTGAACTCCGGGTCGTCTTTGCAGCGGTTGTAGGCATCCTCCAGCTCGATCACCGCGTTCATCAGCGTCTCGGGCAGATACTGCCCGCCGTGGATGCCGAATCGTCCCTTGGACATGCTCTCATTCCTCTCTGGCGGCGGTCACCGCCGCCTGTATTTTGGCAGGGTCCTTGACCCCGTCCGTCTCCACCCCGCTGGACAGATCCAGCCCATAGGGGCGCAGGGCGGCGACGGCCCGGGGGATGCTCTCCGGCGTCAGCCCTCCCGCCAGCAGGAAGGGGCGATGCACGCTCCCCGCCAGGGACCAGTCGAAGGTCTGGCCGGTGCCCCGGCCGTTATCCAGCAGCACCAGATCCGCGCCTGAGGCGTCGGCCGCCGCCAGGTCGGCCTGGGAGCGGAGCTGGAACGCCCTCCAGACCACACAGCCCGGAGCCAGCGTTCGCAGGACGGAAATGTAGGCGTCATCCTCACGGCCATGGAGCTGAGCGACGGAGATGACGCCGCTGTTCAGCAGGGCGGCCACCTCCTCCGCCGGCCGGTCCACGAACACCCCCACCGGCCGGATGTCCGGGTCCAGGCCCGCCCGCAGGGCGCGCGCCTGCTCGGGGGTCACGTTTCGGCGGCTGCTGGGGAAATTGAGGATGAATCCGCACCAGTCCGGCTTCGCCGTGTTCACATATCGCACGTCCTCCGGCCGGGTGAGGCCGCAGATCTTGATGCGGGTCATCGGGCCGCCTCCCGCAGGGCGGAGAGCATGGCCCCCCTGTCCGGGGCGCGCATGAGCGCCTCGCCCACGAGCACCGCGTCCGCGCCGATCCGTTTCAGGGCGGATACGTCCTCCGGGGCGCGCACGCCGCTTTCCGCCACGTAGAGCACCCCCGGCGGGATCTGATCCCGCAGCCGGGCGGCGTTGGAGAAGTCCACCGAAAAGTCCTTCAGATTCCGGTTGTTCACCCCGATGATCTTCGCCCCGGCGGAGACGGCGCTGGCGATCTCCCCTGCGTCGTGGGCCTCCGCCAGGGCGTCCAGCCCCAGCTTCTCACAGATCCCCAGATACCGGGCCAGCTCGTCCGTGTCCAGCAGGGCGCAGATCAGCAGCACGCAGTCCGCCCCCATGAGCCTGGCCTGATAAAGCTGATATTCATCCACCGTGAAGTCCTTGCGGAGCATGGGCAGGGACACGGCGCCCCGGATCTCCCGAAAGATCTGATCCGAGCCCAGGAACCACTTCGGTTCGGTGAGGCAGGAGATGGCATCCGCCCCCGCCGCCTGATAGTCCCGCGCGATGTCCCGATAGGGGAAGTCCGGCGCGATGACCCCTTTGGAGGGGGAGGCCTTTTTCACCTCGCAGAGGAAGGACAGGCCCGGCCGCTCCAGGGCCGCGCGGAAAGGGGCGCCGCCGGCCCGCCCCAGGGCCCGGCACTGGGCCTGGAGCGCGTCCAGGCTGGTCTCCTCCTCCGCCGCCGCCACCCGCTCCCGGGCGTGGGCGGCAATGGCCTGCAGAATGGTGGCGGCCATGCTCAGCCCTCCCGGGAGAGGCGGACGATCTCCTCCAGCTTTTCAAGGGCCGCGCCGGAGTCGATGAGCTCCTCCGCCTGCTTCACGCCGCCGGCCATGGTGCCGGCCCTGCCGCCGATGTACAGCGCGGCCCCCGCATTGAGGCATACCGCCTGACGCTTGGCGCCCCGCTCCGTCCCCTCCAGAATGGAGCGGGTGATGGCGGCGTTCTCCGCCGGGGCGCCGCCTGCCAGCGCCTGCTTGCCGCAGCGGGGATAGCCGAACTGCTCCGGCGTGAGCTCATAGGACTGGAACCAGCCGTCCCGGATCTCGCACACGGAGGTGGGGGCGGACATGGAGATCTCGTCCAGCCGGTCCTGGCCGAACACCACCATGCCCCGCCGCACCCCCAGGTTGGACATGACCTGGGCCAGCGGCTCCACCAGGGCGGCGTCGTAAACGCCCATCAGCTCCCGCCGGGCCCCGGCGGGGTTGGAAAGGGGCCCCAGGATGTTGAACACGGTTCGGATGCCCAGCTCCCGCCGCACGGGCGCCACATATTTCATGGAAATATGGTAGTTTTGGGCAAAGAGAAAGCAAAAACGCTGCGCCTCCAGCAGCTGGGCGCTCTGTTCCGGGGGCAGGGCGATGTTGACTCCCAGCGCCTCCAGCACGTCGGCGGCGCCGCATTGGGAGGAGGCCGCGCGGTTGCCGTGCTTGGCGACCGGAACGCCGCCGGCGGCCACCACAAAGGCCGAGGTGGTGGAGATATTGAAGGAGTTGGCCCCGTCGCCGCCGGTGCCGACGATCTCCAGCGCGTCCAGGTCGTGGAGCAGCCGGACACAGTGGGCGCGCATGGAGGCGGCGCAGGCGGTGATCTCATCGATGGTCTCCCCCTTCATGGCCAGCGCGGTGAGGAAGGCGGACATCTGGATCGGGCTGGCCTGGCCGCCCATGATCTCGTCCATTACGGCGGCGGCCGTGTCATAGGACAGGTCGTGCTTGGCGGCAAGCTGATGAATGGCTTCTTTAATCATGATGGGTTCCCTCCAGAAAACGGTGCAGGATGGCGGCGCCCTGGGGCGTCAAAATGGACTCGGGATGGAATTGCAGGCCGTAGACGGGATAGCTGCGGTGTGCCACCGCCATAATTTCCCCGTCTTCGCTGCGGGCGGTGACCTTCAGACAGCCGGGCAGAGACTCCTCCGCGGCGGCCAGGGAGTGGTACCGCCCGGCGGTGATGGCCTCCGGCAGGCCGCGGAAGAGGGGACAGGCCTGATCCAGCATTACCCGGGACTGCTTGCCGTGCATGAGCTGCCGGGCGTAGGAAACGCGCGCGCCGAAGGCCTCGCAGATGGCCTGGTGGCCCAGGCAGACCCCCAGTATGGGCACCGCGCCCGCCAGCTCCCGGACCGCCTGCTCGCACACGCCGGCGTCCGCCGGGCGGCCGGGACCGGGCGAGAGGATCAGGCGGCTGGGGGCGAGGGCGCGCAGGTCCCGGACCGTCACCGCGTCGTTGCGGACCACCCGGATATCGGGCGTGATGCTCCCCACCAGCTGATAGAGGTTATAGGAAAAGCTGTCGTAATTGTCGATGAGCAGGATCATAGGTCTCTCTCCTTCTGGGCCAGCTCCAGGGCCCGGACCACCGCCTGAGCCTTGTTGATGCACTCCTGAAATTCTTTCTCCGGCTCCGAATCGGCCACGATGCCCGCCCCGGAGCGGATGAAGACCTTGCCGTTTTTCCGGAAGGCCAGGCGGATGGCGATGCAGGTGTCCAGGTTGCCGGTGAAGTCCAGATAGCCGATGGCGCCGCCGTAGACGCCCCGCTTGTTGTTCTCCAGGACGTTAATGATTTCCATGGCCCGCAGCTTGGGCGCGCCGGAAAGGGTCCCCGCGGGCAGGATGGCGTCCACCGCGTCCACCGCGTCCCGGTCGTCCCGCAGTACGCCCCGGACGGTGGAGCCAATGTGCATCACATGGGAAAAGCGCTCAATGGACTGGTAGCGCTCCACCTCCACCGTACCGAAGCGGCTGATCCTGCCGATGTCGTTGCGGCCCAGATCCACCAGCATGTTGTGCTCGGCCAGCTCCTTTTCGTCGGCCAGCAGCTCTTTCTCCAGGGCGGCGTCTTCCTCCGGCGTTTTGCCCCGGGGCCGGGTGCCCGCCAGCGGGAAGGTGTGCAGCACCCCGTCCTCCAGCTTGACCAGCGTTTCCGGCGAGGCCCCGGCAAGCTCGATCTCGTCGCTGGTAAAGTAGAACATGTAAGGGGAGGGATTGGTGGTGCGCAGCATCCGGTAGGCGTCCAGCAGGGAGCCTTCAAATTCCGCCTCCAGCCGGTTGGAGAGGACCACCTGGAAGATGTCGCCCTCAAAGATGTACCGCTTGGCCCGCTCCACCATGGCGCAGTAGGCGGCCTGGTCGAACAGCGGGGTGATGGGCCCGGTCAGGCGGCCGGGCTGACGGGGGAGCGCTTCGCCGCCGCGGAGCAGCTGGGCCATCCGCTCCAGCTCGGCGCAGGCGGCGGGGTAGGAGACGTCCAGGTCCTCCGCGCCGGCGCTGACGATCAGGATGAGCTTCTGCCGGAAGTGGTCGAAGACCACCACCTTCTCAAACAGCATCAGGTCCATATCCTGAAAGCCCTCCTGGTCCTGGGCGTCCAGCACCAGCGCGGGCTCGGCGTATTTTACGTAATCATACGAGAAGTAGCCCACCAGTCCGCCGGTAAAGGGCGGCAGGCCGGGCAGGCGCGGGCTTTTGTGGGCGGCGAGCAGCTCCCGCAGGGCCTGGCCGGGATGGGCGGTGCGCCGGCGCAGGGGCTCCTCCCCCCGCAGCGTGAGCAGGCCGTCGGTGCAGGTGACCTCCAGCGTGGGGTCAAAACCTAAAAAGGAGTAGCGGCCCCAGCCGCCGCTGTCGGCGGCGGATTCCAGCAGGAAGCAGTGCCCGCTCCGAGCCCGCAGGATACGAAGCGCCTGAATGGGAGTGGTAAAATCGGAGAGGAGCTCCCGGCTGACGGGGATCTTCCGGTAGGCTCCGCAGGCCGCGATGGCGCGGGCCTGCTTGAGTGAGGGATAATACATGCGTTGACCTCCTTCGGGACGGGGCAGCAAAAAACGCCCGTCCCTGACAGTAATCTGTCAAGGACGAGCGTATCACGGCTCGCGGTGCCACCTTGATTCGCGGCCGATGGGCCGCGCACTTTGCGGGATACCAGCATATCCCCGGCAACAAACGTATGCCTCCACGTCGCGAAATACTAAGCCTCGCCGGCGGTTCCTCGCGCCCTCTGTGATCCATTTGCCTGCCTGCGTCCTGCCCGGCTCTCAGCTGCCCGGACTCTCTGTGAGTGCACAACAGACGTTATCTTCACATCAACGGTTTACCCTATTAAATTTTGACATATGATACACCAGAAAAATTGAGTTGTCAAGAGCGGCTGGAGCATTTTTTACCGGTTTTTCCGAAAAACAGACCGCGCTGTTCCGGAGCGGGGCGGGAGGCGGGGATCGGCATTGACTTGGTATGGAACGTGCAAGTATAATGATGACTGCTGAAGAAGAACGGTCAAATCCCTGAAGCAAAAAAGAAGCGGGAGGAATCGACATGGATTATGCAAAAGAAGCGCTGCGCCTGCATCGGGAATGGAAGGGAAAGCTGGAGGTCACGCCGAAGGTGCCGGTGGCCACGCGGGAGGATCTGAGCCTGGCCTATACGCCCGGCGTGGCCGCGCCCTGCCTGGAGATCCAGAAGGACGTGGACCAGAGCTATGAGCTGACCGGCCGCTGGAACACCGTGGCGGTGGTTACGGACGGAACGGCGGTGCTGGGGCTGGGGGACATCGGTCCGGAAGCGGGGATGCCCGTCATGGAGGGCAAGTGCGTGCTCTTCAAGGCATTCGGCGGAGTGGACGCCATTCCCCTGTGCGTGCGCAGCAAGGACGTGGACGAGATCGTGAATACCGTGGCCCTGCTGGCCGGGTCCTTCGGGGGCGTGAACCTGGAGGACATCTCGGCGCCGCGGTGCTTTGAGATCGAGCGGAAGCTGAAGGAGCGCTGCGATATCCCCATCTTCCACGACGACCAGCACGGCACGGCGGTCATTACGCTGGCGGGCCTGACCAACGCCCTGAAGGTGGTGGGGAAGCGGAAGGAGACGGTCCGTGTGGTGATAAACGGCGCCGGGGCGGCGGCGATCGCCATCTGCAAGCTGCTGCTGGCGGCGGGCGTGAAGGACGTGACGCTGTGCGACCGCAGCGGAGCCATCTACGCGGGCCGGGAGAAGGGGATGAACGCCGTCAAGGAGGAAATGGCCCGGGTGACCAACCTGCAGAAGCGGGCGGGCAGCCTGGCGGAGGTGCTGGCGGGGGCCGACGTGTTCATCGGCGTGTCGGCGCCCGGCGCGGTGACGGCGGAGATGGTGCAGACCATGAACCGGGACGCGATCCTGTTTGCCTGCGCCAACCCCACGCCGGAGATCTTCCCCGACGAGGCCAAGGCAGGCGGGGCGAAGGTGGTGGCCACGGGGCGCAGCGACTTCCCCAACCAGATCAACAACGTGCTGGCGTTCCCAGGCATCTTCCGGGGCGCGTTCGACGTGCGGGCCAGCGACATCAACGACGCCATGAAGATCGCGGCGGCCGAGGCGCTGGCGGGCCTCATTTCGGATGAAGAGCGCAACGCCGATTACATCATCCCCGCCGCCTTCGACCCCCGGGTGGGCAGGACGGTGGCCGCCGCCGTAGCCCAGGCCGCCCGCGACAGCGGCGTGGCCCGCATCTGAGCGGGAGCGGTCCGCAGATGGGGACAGAAAGCGGGACGGCGCCATGGATCATACGCTGGAGGGCCTGAAATGGCTCAATGCGGCCCGGTTTCAGTCCCTTTATGAAGTGGCCGGAGGCTTTGGATGCAGGATCGGACCAAACCTGTTCGGCTGCTATCTGCCCGCCCCTTCTTATCGTCAGGCTTGGTCTGCCATCTCCCTGGCCGGCATCGCCGCCCTCGGCGTGCTGCTGCTCTGCTGCGCAGACCGGCGGGCCGGCTGTCCCCAGCGCTGATGCGGAAACCGTACGCAGTGCGCACATATGCGCAGAAGCCCGCCGCCTTAAGAAGGCGGCGGGCTTCTGTTTTATTGTACGGAAAACGGAAAATCACAGACCGTGGGACTGGCGGATGGTCAGGGCGGCGGGGATGCGCACCACACGCTGCTCCGGCTGTTTGCCGTCCAGCAGCTGCAGCAGCAGTTCGCTGGCGGTGCGGCCCATCAGACTGGCGTTCTGGGTCACGGCGGTCAGGGGCGGATTGGTGATCTCCGTCCACTCATAATTGTCAAAGCCGATGACCGCGACCTGTTCCGGGACATGGATCCCCTGCTCCTGAAGCTCTTTGACGGTGCCCAGGCACAGCATGCTGTTGGCGGCAAAGATGGCGTCCGCGCCCGCCCCCAGCACCCGCCGTGCGGCTTCCATGCCGCAGGACATGCTGTAGGCGTCCATCCGGCAGATCAGCAATTCGTCCCGGGGCAGGCCCAATTCCTCCAGCACATCCAGATAGCCCTGGTAGCGTTCCACGGCGGTGGAGTTGGGAAAATCCGCCCCAATGAACGCGATCCGACGCCGTCCGGCCTGGTAGAGGACCTTCATGGCCTCTACCGTTACTTCACGATTATTGGAACAGACCAGGGGCAGCTTGCCCCCCTTCACCCAGCGGTCCACCAGCACCACGGGAACGCCGCAATCCTCGATCCGGGCAATGTCCTCATAACGCAGGGTGGGCGGCACCAGCAGGATGCCGTCGATCCAGCGCCGGTGGAGGATGGACATTCCGCTGAAGAAATCCTGGGGGCGGGACTCCGGATAGGTGGAGACGATCAGCTCATAGCCGGATTCCTGCAGGCGGGATTTGGCGCCGTTGAGCACATCAAAGAAAAAACAGTTAGTAGAGTTGTTCTGCTCAGTGGCGGGAATGATGATCGCTACGGTACGGGACCGGTGGGTCTTCATCATCTGGGCGGCAAGGTTGGGCCGGTAATTGATCTGAGCGGCCGCCTCATTGATCAGCTCCATGCTGCGCTGTGAGACCGGCCGTGTGCCATTGAGCGCGTGGGATACCGTTGTGATGGACAATCCTGTCATTTCTGCAATGGTCTTGATTGACATAACCCTACTCCATTACCTTGAAAACCTTACAAACACAGGCCTTAAACCTGGCTTCTATGTAATCTTACCGCAAATTTAAGCAATGTCAACCCCTTTGCCGCTCCTGTGGAGGCGGGAAGCGCGCTACAGCGCCTCGTATTCCGCCATGATCTGCGCGATGACGGCGACCTGCTCATCGGTCAGATTCATACTGCCCTGCCGCATATAGCGTGCCCCGCGGCCGGCCAGCTCGGTTACCGCTTTGATGGCGGCGTTGCCGTTGCCGCAGCTGTGGATAACCCGGTAAAGGAAGTTGATGCGCCGCTGGCATTCTATGATCTTGTCAGTGTCCCCCTGCTCATAGGCCCGGTACATCTCCACATAGGGCTCCACCCGGGCGTTGGACAAGCCTGAAACCATACCGTCTCCGCCGCACAGCAGGGCGGAGCCGCAGAGATAATCCTCGCCTTGAATCCAGGCAAATTGGTCCGAGCGGGGGCCGAAGAGTCCACGGGAAAACGGAACAAAATTCCCGGAGGAGTCCTTGATACCGGCCACGTTGGGCAGTTTGGAGAGCGCGTATACCGTGTCCAGCTCGATCGTGTTGTGGGTAGTGGATGGAATGTTGTAAAGGATGACCGGGGCGGTGGAAGCAGCGGTGACAGCCGCGTAGTGGGATAGGATGTCCTGCTGGGTCATGGCATGGTAGTAGGGCGGTGTGGAGACGAAGAAGTCCGGCTTGCAGATGGAGAGCGCCTCCAGCTCGGCCAGGGTGGCGCGGGTGTTGGAGTTGATAACGGCCAGGCAGAGGAATACCCGCCCGGCGGCGGTCTCCTGGATGACCTCGAAGACCCGCTTCTTTTCGGCGGTGGTGAGATAAGCGCCTTCTCCGGTCCCGCCGCAGACAAACAAGCCGTTTACGCCGGAGGAGACCAAATATTCGGTCTGTTTGCGCAGCAGCGCTTCATCTACGTCGCCGTTGGGACGCAGGGGTGTGACGATGGCGGGGATAACGCCGTGGAGTTTGCAGTTGGAACCCGTTTTCATAGTTGTCACCTTCTGTGATTGATAGAGTCTCCGGGGCAGAGCCCCGGAGACTGGATTCGGGTCAATCTTCGTAGGAGGCCAGAATCGCTTTGTCCGTAATCAGCCGCCCGTTCTGGCTTTTGATGTAGGCCTGTGTGATGGCGCGGGCACGCGCCTTTTCCTTTCGGGCGCGCGCTTCATCTCTGCGGTAGAGGCCGCCCAGCTGGTCCAGCGCTGCCTGGATCTCTTTGACATCCTGCTGCCTGGGTTGCGCCTGGTTGCGTACACAGACCGCAGCGGCGGCGCCGGCAGCCTGTCCGATCCCCATAATGCCGCCTTGGGTACGGTAGGAGCCATGGGCCTCGCTGGTACCGGAGATGCAGCGGCCAGAAAGCAGAAGCCCGTCGATGTGCTTGGGGACTAGGCTGCGGTAGGGAATATCGAACGTATCCTTGAGCACCATCCAAACGCCGCCGTTGCCATAGCCGGTGGCACCGTCCGGGTTGTGCAGATCAATGGGGAAATAGCCCCTGGAAACGGAGTCCTCAAACTTGCGTCCCTCGTAGGCGTCCTGCCCTGTTAGGGTATACAGACCCTCAATATGGCGCGTCTCGCGTACGCCGACCTCAGAACCAGTGACGCTGACAAATGCGTGTTCAAAGCCGGGCACATATTGGATCATAAACTCAGAGACCGATTCGATCTGCCGGCGCCCGTCCAGCTCGCTCTCCGAGCGTTCCACCACATCGGTGGCGTTTTTGCCGCAGATACGGGTGGCGTTGAAATGCATGGTGTTGGGGTGGATGCCGTTGAGAACGATGACCGAATCGCGGCCGAAGGAAAGCTCGCCCTTCTCCACGGCCTGGCGTACCAGCTGTTTAAAGCCCTGGCCGACAAAATACTTCTGCCTGAGCCGTTCGTCAAATTCCCGCATGGGTACGATATCGGATTTGAACTCAAAGTCGTCCGGGTGGTCCAGAATATACTGATAGACCCGCCCGGTGTCCACATTGGCCATCTCGAACATGGAGGAGGAGGGAGACATCTTGTGGTTCACCGCATCGCCGAGCACATAATTCTCCCCTGCCATCACCGCCACGTCGCCGTCGCCGGTGGCGTCCACCACTACGTGGGCGTGAAGTGGCAGCAGATCGCCCGACTTTGCGGCAACCGTGATGCCGGTCACTCGGCTGCTCTCCATCTGCACGGAACTCAGCGTGGCGTGATAGAGAATATCCACACCGAATTCCACCAGCATTTCGGCGGCTACATATTTATATTTTTCCCGGTCGTAGAAGCCGAGGGAATCGCCGCTTCCGTACGGATCGATGGTCTTCATATGTCCGGTACTGCCCTTTGCACGCACCATGCGGTCCATAAAATCTTGGGGCAGGCCGTCGATGACCTGCTCGTCTTTATAGTGAAAAGGAGAGATGGGGCCCAGTACCGCAGCTGTGGCTGCCCCGCCCAGGAACCCATTTTTTTCTACCAGCAGTGTGGAGGCGCCCAGCTTGCCGCTGGCCATGGCAGACATAATGCCTGCGGGACCTCCGCCGACAACAATTACATCGTAGTAGCGTTTCATGCGTTTACACCATATCCTGTTTTATTTCGCGCAGGCACGGCACCGCCGTGCCTGCGCGTTCATGCGCCTGCAGCGTTTTTATTTGGTGTTATACCACTCGGCGACCTGATCCAATTCGCTTTGCGCGTCAGCACCCTGGAAGACCACACGCTGAACCGCCTGGCAGATCTTGACCTCCAGTTCGGTATAATCAGCCGGATAGAAGGTCATGGTGCCGGTTTTGGCATACTCGCTCCACATAACCATCTCGTCGTAGGTATCCATTGCCTGAACGTCGGCGTCCTCGTAGACGGCAGTGCGGATGGGCATGCAGTTGGCGCTGATCCACTTCTTCTGATTTTCCACGGAATAGAAATACTGAATAAAGTCCCAAGCCATAGCGGGGTCCTGTGCCTGGCTGCCGATGGCCAAGGTCTGGCCGGCCACAAAGGCGGGGGCGACTTCTCCGTCGTTGATGCCGGGGATGGGGGCGGAGGAATAGCTCTGTGCCAGGCTGGAGGACTTGATCGTGGCGGCACGCTGAGTGCCGGCGTTGACGGCATAGAGGCTCCCGGCCTTGAAGCCGTCCACAATATCGTCATAGGTCATGTTCAGCACGGAGGAATCCATGCACCCGGCATCCACCAGGGACTTGATGTACTCCACTACCTGCACGCCGGCGTCGCTGTTGAAGATGGCCTTTCCTTCCGCGTCAAAAATATCTCCTCCAGCGGCGCGGATCCAGGGCACGAAGGTCTCCATCAGGCCGGTTCCGTTGCTGCCCTCGCTCAGGCCCAGGGCAAAGCCCAGGTTCATACCGTCGCTGTTGGAGGCGGTGGCCAGCAGGTCGTCCCAGGAAGCGGGGGGCTCGTCGTAGATGTCGTTGCGGTACCACATCACTGTGACGCGGCTTTCCCAGGGAAGAGAGTAGATCTCGCCGTCAGCCTGGGTCAGTTTTTCTACGGTATGGATATAGTCGGGATTCTCTTCGATAAACGATGTGGCAAACTGGGTCATGGGCTGAATGGTCCCGGCATCGATATGCTGCATGAGCTGATCGGAGAAGGCATTGACAATGTCGGGCCCATTGCCTGCGGCGGTGGCCTGGATTACCTGAGACTCATACTGACTCCAATGGATGCTCTGTACCGTCACAGTGTTGCCGTACTGATTGGTGGCGTTGTACTCATCCACGATCTCCTTAAGCACTACGCAGCGGGGATCATCGGTGGAATTGGGGTCCAAGAAGATGGAGAAGGTCATGTCGATGCCGCCTTGGGGCTGCTCCGGCACCGTAGTCTCGGGCGTGCTGCTTTCGGGTGCGGTGGTAGCGGGAGTACCGCCGCTAGAGTTGGAGCAGGCGGCCAGGGCCAGTACCATCGCTGCCGCCAGCAAAAGGGTCAGGGTCCTTTTGAGCTTTTTCATGTGAATTTCCTCCTTACATTTCATGATATATCCTCGGCGTTCCAGCCGTTTTCCACAAAACAGGTCATCCCTTGACCGCGCCTGCCGCCATACCCTCCACAAAGTGCCGCTGCAGCAGGATGAAGAGGATCACCATGGGGACGATGGAGATCATCACGGCCGCCATCAGATTGCCCCACTGGATGCCATATTGGGAGATATAGTTGTAAAGACCCACGGACAGCATACGCAAGCTGTCCTTGCTGGTAAAGGTGGAGGAGACCAAAAAGTCATTCCAGACATATACCGCGGACAAAAGCGCCGCAGCCACAATGCCGGGCTTGGAAATGGGCAGGATCAGGCGATAGAAGATCATAGGCTTGGAGCAGCCGTCGAGTGTGCCTGCCTCGATGATCTCTTTGGGGAGCTTTTCGAAAAAGCCGCGCAAAATCCAGGTCAGCACCGGGATACGCCAGGCGGTATAGATCAGAATCAGCAGGAAGTGGGTGTCGTAGAGGCCGATTTTGACGGAGAGCATATACAGAGGTACCAGCATTACCACGGGGGGAATCATGCTGGTCATTAAAATGAGAAACATGATCTGGTTACGGAAGCGGATACGGAAGTTGGTCACGGCATAGGCGGCGTGGGAGGCCACAATGGTGGCCACTACGATACAGATGGCAGTAACGATTACGGAGTTAAGCAGATAGCGGGGGAAGCCGGAACGAAAGAGAACGGATAAAAAATTTTCCAGAGTAAATTCGTTGGGAAGCAGGGTGGGGGGGAAGGAGTTGACTTCCGCAGGGGACTTCAGGGCGGTAAACAGGCCCCACAGCACCGGGAAAAGCGCCACCAGCGCGGCGGCGATCAATACCGCATAGGTCAGCGCGTCCAGACCGGGGGTACGGCCCAGCTTCGATTTTTTCATCGCACGCACCTCATTCTCGGTTGGTGTTCAGCAGCTTCACGTAGACCAGACTGAACACGATATTCAGCAGGAAGATGATCACGCCGTAAGCCGAGGCGATATCCATGTGCCAGTAGTTGAAGGCATTTTGATAAGCCGCCAGACTGAGCGTCTGTGTGGAATCGAAGGGGCCGCCCGCAGTGAGGGTGTAAATCAGCGTGACCATATTAAAGTACTCCATACTCTGCATGACGACCGCGGTGATGATGGTGGGGCGGATCAATGGGAGGGTGATACGGGTATAGATCTGCCAGCGGGTGGCGCCATCCATCTGCCCGGCCTCCATCACATCGCCCGGGATGGTCTGCAGTGCTGCAACGGTCAGGATAATTACCACCGGAACCGTATTCCAGGCGTTAGCAAAGACCAGCATGACATTTGCGCTGCCCGCCGAACTAAAAAAGTCTACCTTCCGCCCGGTCAGCTCATAAACCAGATACGCGATCGGTCCGTAATTGCCATTGAGAATCCACCGCCACAAGAGCGCCGTCACCGTCTGGGACAGGACCCAGGGGATAATGATCAGGGTACGCAGGAGCGTATTGCCCCGGATTTTGCGGTTCAGCAGAGACCCGATCGCCACACCCAGAGGGATGACGACCACCAGAGACAGCAGGACATATCGAATGGAATTAAGGATGTTTTTCAGGCCGTTTCCGGTAAAGACGGCAATAAAGTTATCCAGTCCGACAAACGCACCGACCTCGGCGTAATTTGGAGCTGTTGACAAAGTCTGTTTTCAAAAATATGGCCTTGCAAAAAGTTTATCAAATAGCATATATTTGATAGTAAATAACAACAAACAAGCAAGAAAAACCTATTTGCTTTTTCGATAAGGGACTTTGTCAACAGCCCCAATTTGTCGCATGAAAGCTGGTTCGGATCGCCATACAGATGGGGATGATCGTAACCAGCACGATCATAAGGATTGCCGGCGCTAAAAAAGCGGTGGCGACACCGACGTCCGAACTTTTTCGGGTAAGCCGTACTTCTCGGCTGCTTCCAGGCATAATCATTTCCCCCTTATGCGTTCCTAAACGGCTTGGACATCCGCGGCGGATGCATTTGAACGGGCGTCAGCACACGCCGATGGTCAAAAGCAGATTGCCGTAAGTCCGGCTCTCGCCGGTGGAGATGGCCAGGATCACGCCCGGTTCACAGCAGGCGTCGTAGAATTCGTAGCGGCCCAGCGGGGAGAGCGCTATTCCGCCCAGCAGGGAACGGAATTCACCGAAGCATTCGGGTTCCTCGCCGTGTTCCGGCAGCATGACCTCCGCCCGCTCAAATACCGCCACGCTGTTCAGGGCCGCGAGGACCTGGGACACCGTGGGCAGGTCCCGTTCCAGGCCCAGATAAATTTTTTCCGCACTTCCCGCCCGGGTGGACAGCGGAAAGTTCCCGTCGGCAAGGAGGATTTTGTCTCCGTGTCCGCCGTGGGCCAGGGCGGACAGGATGCCGGGATGGATGCATCGGGTACTAACCATGGCCCGCCTCCTGTTCTTCCGGCCGCAGCCTGCCCAGCGTGCCGCCGGGGTGGTGACGGACGTACTCCTGAGGCGTCAGACCATAGTGGGCCTGCAGGCGTACGCTGAGGGCCTGCAATACGATGTTTTCCAGCAAGACCGAGCTGATGGGGGCACGATTCATGGGACCGCCCTCCTGATCCACACGGACCGTCAGGTGCACGTCCGCGTGCCGTGCCAGCCAGGAATCCGGACTGCGGCTGATGCCGATGACCTTGCAGCCGTTGTTGGCAATGGCTGTGACGGTGGCGCGCATCTCCATGGTCTCGCCGCTGTTGGAGATGCAGATGACCGCATCGCCCGCCCGCAGCTGTCCGCAGGAGCCGTGGACCGCCTCGGTGCCGTCCAGGAAATAGGTGGGCACGGCGATGGAGGACATGAGGGAAGCGCCGTATTGGGCCACGTGGGAGGGCTTCCCGATGCCGGTGATGTGGATTCGGTTGCCTCGGTCGTTGGCCGCGATCAAAAGGGACAGGGCGGGGGCGAGGTAGTCCTCATCCAGTTCCTGGACGAACTGAGCGACGTTCTCCCCCACGATCTGCTGAAATTGGGTCAGGGATTCCATAACAAACACCTCCGTAGGACGGACTTGAAGTTAGGAGACGCTGCGCCGGGCCAGCGAGACTTCCACTTCCGCCAGGGTGGGCAGCGAGGGAAGCGCCCCCATGCGGGAGACCGTGATGGCTGCGGTGTGGGTAGCCCGGCGCATGGCCTCGTCCACCGGCTCGCCGCCGGCCAGGGCCACCGAAAGGGCCCCGATGTAAGAATCGCCGGCCGCCGTGGGGTCTATGGCCTGGATACCGGACACACTGGGACAGTGGAGAAATTCCTTTCCCAGATAGGCTGAGCCCACGTCCCCCAGGGTGACGATCACATGCGCCGCGCCCTTGTCCCGCAGGACCGCCGCCGCATGTTCCACCCGCTTGAGGTCGATGCCGTGCTCGGTACGGTGCAGGGGCACGCCGCTGAGCAGTTCCGCCTCGTTCTCGTTGGGGGAGAGATAGGTCACGGCGGAAAGCAAGTCGGCGGGCAGGGGCGCCGCGGGAGCCGGATTGAGCATCACCGGCACCCCGGCGGCACGGGCATACCGGGCGACGGCGATATTGACCGGCAGGGGGATCTCCAGCTGCAGCATGACCATGTCAAAGCCGCCGATTTTCTCCCGGAGGAAGGCCACGTCCGCCTGCGTCAGCAGCAGGTTGGCCCCGGGGACCACCACGATGCGGTTTTGGGTGCTGCCGTCGCTCCGCTGGAACAGCTGCACATTGCCGATGGCAGAAGGCGCCTGGTCGGTGTGTTTTACATGGGACACGTCCACGCCCGCCTCCCGGGCGCATGCCAGCATCGTGTCCCCGTAGGCGTCCCGGCCCACGCAGCCCATCATCTCCACCTGAGCGCCCAGCCGGGCGGCCTGGACGGCCTGATTGAGGCCCTTGCCGCCCGGCGCGGTGCGAAAGCCGGTGCCCAGGACGGTCTCGCCATTCTCCGGCAGGCGCTGGGTGCTGACGATCAGGTCCATCACAAAGCTGCCCACCACTAAAATGTTCGGTTTTTTGCCCATGGCTCCCTCTTCCCGGCGCCGCCGCAGACGGGGACGAACGCAATCTGCGGTGTGGCCTAGTCAAGTCTGGTCTGGATACAAAACGTTTTCACGCAAACGTTTTACACCAAACGTTTTCTATATCGTAGCAAGAAATGCTCCCGTTGGCAAGCCCTTTTTTGAGTGCTCTGCACAAATTTGTTAAACAGATCAAAAATGCCTGTTTTTCTTTGGCTGAAACGCACAAAAAACGGGGGCGATATGCGGCCTGGAACGGCCGTTCCCAGCTGCACGGGAGGCGGTTTTTCTTGACAGGGGCGGCACGTTCTCATAAGATTAAAGAAAACAGACGTGTACGGAGGGAGGAAGCGAGATGCGGGGACTGGTGGCGGACGACGAGGAGGGGATCCGCAATGTGATCCGGGAGTATCTGGAGTTTGACGGACATACGGTGGCGGAGGCAGCCAACGGGGCGGAGGCGGTCTCCCTGTGCCGGATGCAGAAATTTGACTTCATCGTGATGGATATCATGATGCCAGTGATGGACGGCTTTGCCGCCTGCCGGGAGATCCGAAGGGGCGATCCGTCGGTGCCGGTGCTGATGCTCTCCGCCCGGGGCGAGGAGTACGACAAGCTCAAGGGCTTTCAGCTGGGCATTGACGATTATGTGGTCAAGCCCTTTTCCCCCCGGGAGCTGGTGGCACGCCTGGGCGCCATCTGCGCCCGCTCCGCCCGGGCGCAGGACGGGGGCGCGGTCCGGCCCGCGGCCTTCGGGGGGCTGGAGGTGGACCCGGCGGGCCGCAGCGTCCGGGTGGACGGCAGGGCGGTGCCGATGACGCCCCGGGAGTATGATCTGCTCTTTACCCTGGTGCAGAACAAGGGCATCGTCCTCTCGCGGGAACAGCTGCTGCGCAAGGTGTGGGGAAATGATTTTCTGGGAGACGACCGGACGGTGGATACCCACATCAAGATGCTCCGCAGCGCGTTGGGGCCCTACCGCGGCTTCATCGTGACCATGCGGGGAGCGGGGTATAAATTTGAAGCGGTTTGACGTGCATTCCTTCCGCTTCCGGCTCTGGGCGGCGCTGGTGGGATTTGCGGTGCTGGTATGCGGGCTGATGTGGGTCGTCCAGATCACCACCATCCGCACCACCTACGAAAACGACCGGATCGACCGGCTCAAGCAGGCGGGCAATATCATCTCCTCCACCTACGGGCGGGAGGGGTTCGCGGACTCCCTGCGTTCGGTGGCCCGGTCCGGCTTTTTCATTCAGATCCTGCGGGAGGACGGGGTGCTGCTGCGCTCGTTGGGCAACGACGGGGCCGATGCGCCTCCGCCCCAGGAGGATCTGGTGGATTATGGTATCTTTGCACGCCTGGATGGTACCGACGGCTACTATTTTTACCGGGTCCCCGACACCGTCCATGACAGCGAGTGGCTGGTCCAGGTCCAGGTGGTGGCTTTGCAGGACGGCTTGCGGGAGGTGCTTTTCACCAGCACGAACATGGTGCCGGTATCCACCACGCTCTCCATGCTCTCCTCACGGTTTCTTCTGGTCACGGCGGTGGTACTGGTGGTGGCGACGGTGCTGGCCTTTCTGCTGGCGTCCAACCTGTCCCGCCCCATCACTCAGATCACCCAGCGGGCCCTGCGGCTGGCCGGCGGGGATTACGGGGTGGACTTTCCCAAGGGCTCCTGTACGGAGCTGGACCACCTCTCCCACGCTCTGGACACGGCGGCTACGGAATTCAGCAATACCGAGGCCCTGCGCCGGGATCTGATCGCCAACGTTTCCCACGACATGCGTACCCCCCTGACCATGATCCGGGCCTACGCCGAGATGGTCCAGCAGATCTCCGGGGATGATCCGGTAAAACGGGAGGCCCACCTGGACGTGATCGTCCGGGAGACGGAAAAGCTGACCCGGTTTGTCAACGAAACGCTGGACCTGTCCCGGCTCCAGTCGGGCACCATGGAGCTGAATATGGAGGTATTTCCCTTGGCGGAGAGCGTGGAGCGGGCCCTGGGGGACTTCCGGCATCTGTGGGAGCGGGAGGGCTACCGCCTCTTTCTCTCGCTGGACCGGGACGTGCTCGTGCGGGGGGACCGGCAGCAGCTGGAGCGGGCCGCGTTCAATCTCATCAGCAACGCGTTCAATTATACCGGCGGAGATAAGCTGGTGTACGTGGGGGTCAGCCGCTGGGCCGGGGAGGGCCTGTTCGAGGTCATCGACACCGGGGGCGGCATTTCGACGGAGCAGCTCCGGGAGATCTGGGAGCGCTACTATAAGATCAACCGCTTTGACAAGAATGCGGCCAGCACAGGCGTGGGCCTGTCCATCGTGAAAGCCATCCTGGAGCTCCATCACGCCCGCTACAGCGCGGACAGCCGGGAGGGGGAGGGCAGCCGGTTCTGGTTTGCACTGCCCTGTGAATAAGCAGGATGCACAATATTTCAACGAAATATTGTGCATCTTTTTTGCGCCTTTTTCACGCGGCCATCACAAAGCGCCGATATACTGGAGCCAAATTCGAGAGAGACAGGAGGGAACGCCTTGGATATCCTGGAACTGCGTAAAGTCAACAAGCGCTTTGGCGGCGTGCATGCCATCAAGGAACTGGACCTGACCGTAACGCAAGGGACCGTCCATGGCCTCATCGGCCCCAACGGCTCCGGCAAGACCACCACATTCAACGTCATCAGCGGCGTGTTCCCGCCCACCGACGGACAGATCTTTTTCGGCGGCAGGGACATCACCGGCCTGCCCGCCTACGAGATCGCCCGCCTGGGCATCAGCCGCACCTTCCAGATCCCCAAGGTCATGGGGCGCATGAGCGTACTGGATAACGTGATGTGCGGCTATGTTGCCAAGACCAAGACCGAAGCGGCGGACACCTTCCTGCATGCGCCCTTCCGGGCGTCCCGGCAGGAGCGGGCGATGCGGGAGCGGGCGATGGAGCAGCTGGCCTTTGTGGGCCTGGAGCGCTCATCCGGACGCTGGGCCCGGGACCTGGCCTGGGCCGACCAGCACCTGCTGCAGATCGCCCGCGCCCTGGCCACCGGCCCCAAGCTGCTGCTGCTGGACGAACCCACCGCGGGCATGGGGGCCGAGGAGTCGGCCCGGCTGGAAGCGCTGATCCGTCAAATCAAGGAGCAGGGTACCAGCATCATCCTCATCGCCCACGACGTGAAGCTGGTCACACGCTCCTCCGACGTGGTGACGGCCATCGAATTCGGCGCGAAGATCGCCGAGGGCCTGCCCGAGGAGGTCAAAAATCATCCAAAGGTGGTGGAAGCGTACCTTGGAACAGACTAATGTGTTGAACGTCGAGGGCCTGTCGGTCTGTTACGGCCCCATCTGCGCGGTCAGGAAGATCGATCTGCAGGTCCGTCCGGGCGAGATCGTGGCCCTGATCGGCGCGAACGGCGCGGGGAAATCCACCCTGATCAATGCCGTCCTGGGCCTGCAGCGGGCAAAGAGCGGAACGATCACGTTCCTGGGCCAGGATATCACCCGCTGGAAGACGGAGAAGGTGGTGGCCGCCGGCATCTCGGTGGTGCCCGAGGGCCGGGGCATGCTGGCCGATATGACGGTGCTGGAGAATCTCCAGCTGGGCGCCTACCACCACAAAGGGGATTATGGCCCCATGCTGGAGAAGGTCTTCTCCTACTTCCCTATTCTGAATGATCGAAAGACCCAGAAGGCGGGCACCCTATCCGGCGGCGAGCAGCAGATGCTGGCCATCAGCCGGGCGCTGATGGGGGAACCCAGGCTGGTGCTGCTGGACGAGCCTTCCCTGGCCCTTTCGCCGGCCTACGTGGACAAGATCTTCCGGTTCCTGGTGGAGATGAAACGGCAGGGCCTGACCATCCTGCTCTCCGAGCAGAACGCCCGCAAGGCGCTGCAGTATGCCGACCGGGGCTATGTGCTGGACCTGGGCGTGACCGTGATGGAAGGACCCGCCCGGCAACTGGCCGACGACCCCGAGGTCAGGCGCGCCTACCTGGGCGGAGAATAGAAAGGAGGCGGGGAATCCATGGAATCGTTCATCGCACAGATCATCGTCGGCCTCGCCACCGGGGGCATCTACGCGCTGCTGGTGCTGGGTATGAACCTGCTGGTGCTGGTGCGCAACATCGTACACCACAGCTATTCCCACATTGTGGTGCTCACCATGGCCATGGGCTGGCTCACCCTGACCCATACCGGAAACAACATCCCCCTGTGCATCGTGGTGATGCTGGTCTCGGCCATCGTGTTCACCATTGCCACCGAGCCGCTGTTCCGGCCCCTGTCCGTGCGGGGGGCGGACCTGGAGACCGTCACTCTGGCCATGGGCATCGGCATCATCATTACGGAATTTATCTCCAAGTACATCAACGGCGGCGCCAATTTCGCCTTTCCCGACGCCATGACCGGCCGCCAGAACACCATCAATATCGGCCTGATCAGCTTCTCCGCAGCCAATATCGTCACCCTGGTATGCTGCGCCGTGGTGGCGGTGGCGCTGATGTGGTTCCTCTTCAAATCCAAGGAGGGCCGCGCCATCCGGGCTATGGCGCAGAACCTGCGGGTGGCCAGGATGCTGGGCATCCCCTTTGGCCGCACCGGCGTGCTGGGCTTCGGGATCGCAGGCCTGCTGGCGGGCATCATCGCCATCCTGTGCATCATGACCTTGGGCGCCGGGTCCCCCGCCCTGGGCGACACTTTTGCCGTCAAGGCCATTATCCTCATGCTCTTTGCCGGTATGGGCAACCTGAAGGGCGGACTGCTCTCCGCCCTGTTCATGGGCGTGGTGGAGGCCATGGCCCTGGCCTACCTGCCCGGCCGCTGGACCGAGGCCGTGTTCTACGGCGTCATCATGCTGGTCATCATCTGGAAGCCGAACGGCCTGTTCGGCAAGCAGCACTAAGGGGGGAAGACGTATGCTGTCCACATCCATGACCCTGTATCTGATTTTCTGCTGCGCCTTCATCCTCCTGGTGTGGGGGGCGCTGGTGCCCTTCCGGGCGGGGCTGCTGTACAACGGCACCGTCTACTGCATGGCCGTGGGAGGCTACTTTGCCGCCTTTGCCGCCAAGGAGCTGGGCTGGCCCTTTTTCCTGTGCGTGCTGGGCGCCGCCGTGGTGGGCGCGATCCTGGGCTTTTTGCCCGCGCTTGGCTTCTCCCGCACCTCGGGCGTGGTCACTGCCGTGGCCTCTATGGCTCTGATCTTCATCATCCAATCGGTCATCCGCAACCTGGACTTTCTGGGCGGCACCCGCGGTATCCGGGGCATCCCCAAGGTGGAGCACCTGCTGCTCTATTCTGTGATCCTGGTGATCCTGCTGGGCGCCTTCCTCTACCGGCTCAACCACTCCAAGCTGGGCCGGGCGCTGGAGGCCATCGGCACCGACGCCGATATGGCCACCACGCTGGGCATCAACGTGAAGAAGATGACGGTCTTCTCTCTGACCATCTCCTCGATCTACGGCGCGGTGTCCGGCGCCGTCTACGCCTTCAACATGCGCACCATCTATCCCGAGACCTTCGGCTTTTCCCTGCTTTTGTCCGTCATGACCATGCTCTTTGTGGGCGGGCGCTATACCCAATGGGGGGTGTTCGTCTCGGTGCCCCTGCTGTGGGGCCTGCCCCAGTGGGTGCCCGCCAGCATCAACAGCTTTACCCAGATCATCTACGGCGTGATCCTGGTGGTCATCCTCATGGCCCGGCCCGAGGGCATCATCACCCGGGAACTGCCCGGTAAGATCAAGCGCCTTTTTGCCCGCGGGGGAGAAGCAAGGGTCCCGGCGGGACGCAGCTGAAGTACCCCCATCCGTTCAAACGGCGGAAGGCTCCGCCTTTGAAGATAACGTCACGAAAAGGAGAGAAACTGCATGAAACGGAACAAGCTTCGCATGTCCGCCCTCTTGCTTTCCCTAGCGCTGATGATCGGCCTGCTGGCCGGCTGTTCCAGCAGCGGAGGCTCTGCGGGTGAGAGCACGCCGCCCGCTACCGCCCCCGCGGCCGGTACCGACGCCCCCGCCGACGCCAACGCCGTCGCCGTCACCGAGTGGGAGATCCCCATGCTCACCGCCGCCACGGGCGCCATCGCCTATGTGGGAAAGCCCGCCGGCTGGGCCGCCGAATACGCCGCCGAGATCATCAACGCGAACGGCGGGATCCGCGGCGTGCCGGTGAAGGTCACGGTGCTGGATACGGCCTTTGATACCTCCAAGGCCGTCACCCAGATGACCAGCGTGGTGGACAACGCCCTGGTGGTGCTGGGCCCCATGGACGCCCCCGGCGCCGAATCCGCCGGCCAGGTGGCCTATGACGGCGGCGTGCCCAACATCGCCGCCTACTCCTTCCAGGATATCCGCGACCTGTACGCCCCTTACGTCATGGGCTACATGACCGATTCCGAGGAGGGCGACCTGGCCGCCGCGCAGGAGTGGACCGCCGTAAACGACGACATCAAGAAGATCGTGATCTTCTACACCCCCACCGACGCCTCCCAGGCGGCCGCCACGGAGCTGCTCACTGCACAGCTGCCCGATTCCGGTATCGAAGTGGTGGGCACGGTGGAGGTGCAGACCGGCCAGCTGGACTGCTCCGCCTCCGCCATCCAGGCCCTGAACCTGAAGGCCGACGGCTACTACCTGAACCTGCGGGCCGACGAGGCCGCCAAGGTCCTGACCGAGCTGCGCAAGCGCGGCGTGGACGAAGGCCGCCGCATCTGCGCCACCTTCGCCAGCTATGACGCCAACTACTTCGATGTGGCCGGTTCCGACTGCGACGGCACCTATATTTGGAACAAGCTCAACCCCGACTACTCCGGCGAGGAATGGCAGACCCTGGTGGCCGCCTATCAGCAGGCCAACGACGGACAAACCCCCACCGCGCCCCCGGTGCCCGGCTTCTATGACGCCATGATGGCCATCAAGCAGGGCATTGAGGAACTGGAGCTCACCGGCGACCCCGCCAAGCTCTCCGAGGAGCGCGAGGCGCTGGGCAACTGGCTGTACAACTCTCCCGTCTTCGAAGGCGTCCAGGGGAGCTTCCAGTGGGTAGACGGCAAGAAGGTAGCCGATGTCCACTTCTTCCAGTGTGACGGCAGCGCGCCCAAGGCTGTGGAGTAAAAGCCGCTCCGGGGAAGCGCGCCTTCCCCCAAAAATCCGAACGCGGTCCCGGCACTCGGCCGGGACCGCGTTTTTCGGTTCTGGGGAGGGACTGCGTATTTTGCGGGCGGTCTGCATACAGCGAGCGGAAGGCGAGGCGGTCTTATGATCAAACGCGTTGTGCTGCACGATTTGGACTATAACTGGCTGGCACCCTGCAAAGAGTGGTACTACAAGGCCCACGCACCGCAGATCGTCCGCCGGTACGGGCCCTGGCTGGCCCGGTTCGAGAGCTTTCGGCCCGCGCCCTTTCCGGCGGGGGCGCGGGGAGAGGAGCACGGCTATACCAACTGGCTGTGTACCGTGGGCTGCTGGCGGGAACTGCCCGGGCGTTGGAGGCCCGGGGACACGGCTGAGGCGCAGAGACTTGGCCGCCCCCGGTACGCATGCCGCACCGGGGGCGGCGCTGTCCGCGCTTGACAGGCATTCCGGGGCAAATTATACTGGAACCATCTGAGAAGGGAGGGCGCCGCCATGCCGAACCGGGAACCCGCATTTCTGCATCACCCCCACCAGGCCGCCGGGATGTTCGGGAGCCTCCAGGAGGCCTACGACCGCCTGGACGCCATTATCGAAAGCTCGTACGACGGTATTTTCATTACCGACGGGCAGGCCGTCACCATCCGGGTCAATCAGGCCTATCTGACCATCACCGGCCTGCGGGCGGAGGAAGTGCTGGGGCGCAGCATGTGGGACCTGGAGCGGGAGGGGATCGTCGACCGCTCGGGCACGCTCATCGCCATCTCCAAGCGAAAACCGGTCACGCTGGAGCAGGTCTTCCGCAACGGCCGCCACGCCCTCATTGCCTCCACCCCGGTTTTTGACGAGAGTGGGGACATCGTCATGGTGGTGACCAACGTGCGGGACACCACCGAGCTTTACGATCTGCAGGAAAAGTACCGGCGGAGCGCCGAGCAGAACGAAAAGTACTATTCCGAGATCGAATACACCCGCAAGCAGGTGCTGGACTCCGCGGACCTGATCGCCGCCGACCGGCGGATGCTGGAGGTGCTGGAACTGGTGGACCGGGTGGCGGCGCTGGATACCACGGTGCTCCTGCTGGGGGAGACCGGCGTGGGCAAGGAAAAGATCGCCAAATACATCTTCAAGAACAGCGCCCGCCGGGAGGGGCGCTTCCTCACGGTCAACTGCGGCGCCATCGCGCCCAACCTCATCGAAAGCGAGCTGTTCGGCTATGTGCAGGGGGCCTTTACCGGGGCCAGCCGGGGCGGTAAACCGGGCCTGTTCGAGGTGGCGGACAAGGGCACGCTCTTCCTGGACGAGATTGGGGAGCTGCCGCTGGAGATGCAGGTAAAGCTGCTGCGGGTGCTTCAGGAGCGCACCGTCACCCGGGTGGGCGGAAACGAGGCGGTGAGCGTGGACGTGCGCGTCGTGGCCGCCACCAATCGGGATCTGGGGCAGATGGTGCGGGACAAGACCTTTCGGGAGGACCTGTTCTACCGGCTCAACGTCGTGCCCATCACCATCCCGCCCCTGCGGGAACGGCGGGACGACATCATCCCCTTTGCCGAGAGCTTTCTGGAGGAGCTAAACAAAAAGTACAACCTGCGCAAGCGGCTTACCGCCTCCGCGTGTCAGGCCATGCTGAACTATGCGTGGCCGGGCAACGTGCGGGAGCTGAAAAACATCATCGAGCGTATGGTCATCATGAGCGGCTCGGATCAGATCCGGGCCGAGGACCTGCCCTTTCACAGTGTTTGGACGCCGCCCCTGCCCGGCGGGGAGGACGGCCCCACGGTGGACCTGAAGGCCCTCACCGGACAGTTTGAGCTGCAGTTTATCAACCGGGCTTACGAGCGCTTCGGAAACGTCCGGGACGCGGCCCGCAGTCTGGGCATGGACCCGGCTACTTTTGTGCGAAAGCGGAAGCGGTACGCACAGGAACGGCTGTTGCAAAAATAAAACACGATTCATTTTTGCAACAAACGCCCAAATGGCCGGATCAGAAATGATTTTGGAACAAGCCCCCCGCTTTTGTTTTATTTTTGCAACAAAAGCGAGGGGCGGACTTTTTTGCAAAAACTTCAGAAGCGGCTGTGCCGCAACGGGTTTGCGCAGGTGAGAAAGAAAAGACCGAAGTTGGCACGCCGTTTGCAACTATCGATTGCGTCGAGGGACAGTTGGCCAACTGTACGAGCAGATTTGATCTACCTGAGACGCCGTAAATACGGTTCACCGCGGAGAATGGTCCAACAGAAAGAAATGGAGGAAATTCGTTTGAGCGCAATTGGTGTTATCGGCCTGCTTCTGGCCATCGCGTGTCTGATCATTTTAAGTTACAAGGGCGTCAATGCATTCATTGCATCTCTGATCGCGTCACTGGTAGTTGTCGTTACCAACCTGCTTCCCTTTTGGGAGACCTTCAGCGGCGCTTACGCTACTGGACTGAAAAACTTTGTCGGAAACTATTTCCTGCTGTTCGGCCTGGCGGCCGCTTACGGTGAGTTCCTGAAGGTCACAGGTGCGGCTGAGAGTGTGGCCAAGGTGCTGTTCAAGATTTTCGGCGTGAAGTGGGCTCCCCTGGGCGCGTTGCTCATCACCCTGCTGATGGCCATGGGCGGCGTTTCCGCTTTTGTTATCGTCTTTGCCGTCTACCCCGTGGCCGCCCCCTTGTTCCGCAAGGCCAACATTACGAAAAACCTGCTGCCCGGCATTGTGCTGTGCGCTTCGGTGACCCTGTGCCTGTGCCTGCCCGGCAACCCCACCAGCACCAACGCATTGCTGGCCCGTCCGGAGTACGGCTTGGGGGTGGACGCGTTTTCGGCTCCTGTAATGGGCGTCATCGCCTGCATCGTGGGCACCGTCCTGGCCGGGATCTATGTCACTTGGCAGGCCAGACGGCAGACCGCCCTGGGCGTGGGCTACGTGGTCTCCGGCACGGATGCGCTGGATGATGACGAGGAAAAGAATTTGCCCCCCTTCTGGGCCTCTATTATCCCCCTGCTGATTGTTGTGTTCGTCATGATCCTGCTGAAGAACGTGATGAGCGCCACCAACAGCATCCTGACCTCTCTGTGCATCGCCATCGTGGCCTGCGTGGTCCTCAACCCCAAGGTCTTCTTCGGCGCCCATAAGAAGCACGGCGTGCTCAAGACCTTCACCACTGGAATGTGGTCCTCCTGCACCTCCGCCCTGCTGCTGACCGGCGGCGTCATGGGTTTCGCCGGCGTGGTGCAGGCGGCCCCCGGCTTCCAGTACTTTGTGGATTTCGCCAACGGCCTGACCACTGCCTTCAACCCCTATGTGTCCGCGTCCGTGGCGGTCAACGTGGTAGCCGGCATCACCGGTACCGCTTTGGGCGGCCTGCAGATCTTTGCTGACACCATGCTGCCCAACTACATCAACCTGGGCATCAATCCCGAGGCATTCCATCGCCTGATGACCATCGCCTGCTGCGGCCTGGACACGCTGCCCCACTGCTCCACCTTTATTCTGATGTGCTCCGTCTGCGGCGTCACCGCCAAGGATTCCTACAAGCATGTATTCCCCCTGACCGTGGTGATGCCCATCCTGCTGACGGTATTGTGCATCCTTATGATCTCCGTCGGCATTATCTGAACCCACGGCTGGAAAGGAGGAGGCTTCCTGTGAGCCTGAAGAGCGTAAAACAATCCTTTGAGATCCCCGCGTTTTCCTTTACCTGCGGCCGCACGCTGCCGGTCCGCCTGGGGTATGAGACCTACGGGACCCTGAACGAGGCGAAGGACAACGCGATCCTGGTGGTCCACTATTTCTCCGCCAGCAGCCATTGCTGCGGCAAATACCAGGAGAGCGACCCGCTGCCCGGCTTCTGGGACGGGCTGATCGGCCCCGGTAAGGCAGTGGATACCGAGAAATACTTTGTCGTCTGCGCCGACAATCTGTGCAACTGCGGCGCCAAGAATCCGAACGTCATTACCACCGGCCCCATGACCGTGAATCCGGAGACCGGGAAGCCCTACGCGCTGGATTTTCCCGTGCCCGAGGTGCTGGACGTGGTAAATACCCAAAAGCACCTGCTGGAGCAATTGGGGATCACCCACCTGAAGGCGGTCATGGGCCCGTCCTTCGGCGCCATGACCTCCTGGCAGTGGGCGGTGGCCTACCCGGACATGATGGATGCGATCATCCCGGTCATCGGCACGCCGAAACTGCCCGTTTGGGGCGGCTTTAACCCCCTTCAGTACGCCATCAAGGTGGCCAAGATCGACCCGAAGTTCCAGGGGGGAAACTACTATGACCAGGAAGAACAGCCCACCGATACCCTGCGGCTGTGCCTGGAGATGATGAATGTGGCCGCCTTCCAGGCGGGCTACTACGAACGGACCTACAAGCGTGACGTCAGCGCCGACCGGGCCTGCTATGAGAGCGTGCTGGGCCAGGCGTCCTTTGAAGACAAGCTGGATGCCATTGTGGAGCTGTCCGTGCCCTTTGTAGACCTGAACCACTGGCTGTATACCTGCCGCACCTGCCTGAACTATGACGTTTCCAGACCCTATGGCGGCGATCTTGACGCGGCGCTGGCGCGGATCAAGGCAAAGGTGCTGGCCATTCCCTCGCGGCTGGACGTGCTGCACCCATGGCAGTTTGTGGACTGGGTGACGCAGCGCATCACCTGGCTGGGGGGGAACGCGGAATGCTACCCCATCGACAGCGACCTGGGCCATATGGCCGGGATTTTGGAAACCTTCCGCTTCGACCACAAAGTGCGGGATTTCCTGTCCCGCCTGTAACCGGCTGCGGAAAGAAAAGCGAGCCCCCCGGCGGAGCGTCCGCCGGGGGGGCGGGGAGGAAGAAGAATGGAACAGAACATTTCGCACAAGCGGGGCCCGCGGGCCTGCGCGATCGTGCTGATCGCCGCCCTGCTGGCGATGCTGATCAGCTCCGCCGTGGGCGGCGTCATCGCCACCGGCGGCGGCGCGGTGCGCACCGAAGAGATCACCTTTACCACCGATGTGGGCGCACTCAGTCACGCCAAGCTCTATATCCCGGTCCAGGCCAGCGCGGAGAACAAGCTGCCCGCCGTGCTGCTCTGCCACGGCTATACCGCCAGCCTGGACGCCATGGAGCCAAACGCCATTGAACTCTCCCGCCGGGGCTATGTGGTCATGGCGCTGGATCTCTATGGCCACGGGGAGTCCGCCCTCCCGCCCGACGGCTACCGCCAGGCGGAGATGGGCAACGTAGAAAATTACGCGCCCGACCTGGGCAGCTATTCCGCCCTTCAGGAGCTGGGCAAGCTGGAGTATGTGGACGCGGCCAGGATCGGTATGCTGGGCCACTCCATGGGCACCGCCGCCATCCAGGAGGGCGCCTACCTTGCGTACGCCAAGTGGCAGGCCGCCTATACCGCGGCCCAGACTGAGGCCGCTGCCGCCGGTCAGGACGAGACGGCCGCGGCCGGCGCCGCCTATCTGGCCGCCATGGACGCGGGCATCGTGCTCCCCAGCTCCATGGTGCTTACCGGCTATAACTATAATGTGCGCAACGTCAACGACTTGACGTACAACGGGGTCAACGCTGAAAACGGCGTGTTCCCCCTGTATGCCGCACCTGTAAATATGTGTACCATCGAGGGGGATTACGACGAGTTCTCCGGCCTGCTCTGGGGGGTGGACGACGCCGCCCGGTATACCACCAGCTTTAAGTTCGCCTGCGGCACCGGCGGGGCGTCCAACGTGCCCTCCGGCACCTACTTCCTGTACGGGGATGCCGCGGCCACGCCCCTGAGCCGGGCGGAGGCCGTGACCGCCGCCGCCTCCGCCGCTGTGACCATGCAGCCCATCCGGGCCGCCTATTCCTTCGACGGCACTCACTCCGATACCTATTATGACGAGACCGCCATCTCCTACGGTATCGACTTCTTCGACATCACCCTGCGGGGCGGGGAGGCCACCATCGACCCCGCCGACCAGGTGTGGCACGGCCGGGCGGCCTGCGGACTGATCGGCCTGACGGCCACCCTGACGGCGTTCGTGGCCCTGGCGCTCACCCTGCTCCGCCTGCCCTTCTTTGCCACCATCGTCCGGCCGGAGGCCCCATCCATGAGCACGGTGACCGGCGGGAAGGGCGCGCTGAAATACGCCGCGCTGTATCTGATCTTCCTGCTGCCGGCGCCGCTGCTGTACTACTGGCTGATCGGATATCCCTATTACATGCAGCCCCAGTGGTTCAAGTTTTTGACCAAGTTTATGCCCAACGCCTTCTTCAATATGGCGCCCATGAACTCTCTGATGCTCTTTAACTGCGTGGTGGGCGCCGTTTTCCTGGCGCTGTACCTGCTGGTGTTTTTCCTCATCGCCAAGAGAGCGGGCTTCGGCCTGGAAAACACCGGCCTGAAGCTGCCGGCGGCGCAGGTGCTCAAGTCCCTGCTGCTGGCCGCAGTCTCCTTCGGCGGGGTGTACGCCGTGGTCTACCTCTGCGCCGCCTGTTCCGGCACGCACTTCGCCTTCTTCAAATTCAACATTATGCCGATGGATGCCGCCCACTGGATCGCGTTTTTCAAATACCTTCCGGTTTGGATCCTCTTCTTCCTGCTGGCGGGGGTGATTTACAATTCCCTGACCCGCATCAACAATGCCCCCGCCTGGGTGAGCTATCTGCTGATCGCGGCGGTCTCCTGCGGCGGACTGGCAGTCCTGTTTGCCTACGACTATGGCATGCTCTTCGCCACCGGCGTGCGGGGCATCCAGTATATCCCCGGCACGACCTCCGCGGAGTGGATGTCCACCATCGGCATGGCCTTCCCCACCGCCCTGGCGGGCATCATGTGCTTCGGACTGCTCTTTATCCTGCCGATTTCCGCTGTTATGAGCCGTGTGCTTTGCAGAAAGAGCGGCAGCGTCTGGCTGGGCGGATTCCTGACGGCGTTCATCGTGCTGGTCTTTACCATCTCCCATATGGTCATATCCATCTAAAAAAGATAAATTGGAAAGGAAGTCGTTTATTATGTCACTGATGACGGGCGAGGAGTACATTGAGAGCATCCGGAAGCGGAAGATGCAGGTATATCTGTTTGGGAAAAAGGTGGAGGACCCGGTGGACGACCCCATTCTGCGGCCCTCGCTGAACAGCG